>CAZAJW010000189.1:0-12275 GCA_964485485.1 uncultured Atribacterota bacterium
GCAACCCATGCTGTCGTTAATTTGGATATAAATATTGAAAAGGGTGACATCATGGGATTAGTGGGAGAAAATGGAGCAGGAAAATCAACATTGATTAAAATTTTAGGTGGAGAACATTTTATCGATTCAGGACAAATTTTTTATCGAAACAAAAAAATTTCCTGGCATAGTTCTGCTGAGGCGTTAAAAAAAGGAATTGCTATTGTTCACCAACATCCTCTTCTGGTCTCTTCTCTCGGTGCAGCTGAAAATATTTTTTTGGGAAAAGAATTTTCTCAGGGTTTTTTTGTAGATAACACAAAAGCCTTTGAAGAAACCAAGAAATTGGTTCAACAATACCCGATTTACAAAGATTTGGATATAGAAAAACCTGTTAACGAAATGTCTGCCGGAGAAAAAGAAGTTGTGGAAATATTGAAGGCATTATCTTATGAGCCAGAAATCTTAATATTAGATGAACCAACCGCTAGCTTACCAAAAGATGAAACAGAAACTTTGTTAAAATTACTTACAGAATTAAACAAGACGAGAAATATAACAATCATCTATATTTCACATAAACTTGAAGAGGCATTTGAAATTTGTAATAAAATTACCGTTATGAGAAATGGTAAAAATATTGGCACACTGACCAGGGAGGGTTTTAATAAAGATAAATTAGTAAAGATGATGATCAACCAGGATATTTCTGAATTTTATCCAGAAAAATCAACAAAAACTGGGCAAGTATTATTAGAAGCAAATCACTTAAACTCAAAAATATTAAGGGATGTTTCCATCAATGTTCGCGCAGGTGAAATATTGGGATTGTACGGTTTGATGGGCGCGGGAATGACGGAATTAGTTGAATCAATTTATGGTCTACGGCATTTTGAAAAAGGTGAAATTAAGATGGGCAATAAAACAATTGATAAACCCCATGTAGACATAATGATTCGTAATGGTGTTTTCTTGATTCCTGCTGACCGCCATCAATATGGATTATTTCCTTCTTTTACTGTGTCTGAAAATATCACAATTGCTCATTTATTTTCTTTATTCCAGGAATTTCTTCTAAAACGCTCCAAAGAAAATCAGGCAGCTATCAAACAAGCCAAACGGGTAAACTTGAAATATGCTGATATAAATCAATCCATCAAGGAATTAAGTGGTGGTAACCAGCAAAAAGCTATCGTAGCCCGTTGGTTATTAAAAGAATGTGGAATCTTGATTGTAGACGATCCAACTGTGGGAATTGATATCGGAGCTAAAAGAGATATTTATAGAATATTACGGGAATTAACTTCTCGAGACAAAGGGATTATCTTTATATCATCTGAAATAAACGAAATTATTGGTATGGCTGACCGCATTTATACCATGCGTAGAGGAAAAATAACCGCTGAATTATCAAAAACAGAAATAAATCAAGAAAATATACTAAAAAATATCTTATAAGTATTAAAACTCTTAGAAAGGACTTCTTTATAAAAATGGCTAATAATAACAGCATATTAAAAATATTTAAGAATAGAGAATTGTTAATAGTTGCAATTCTTCTTGTCGTCTTTTTTTCATTAACCTCAAATCGTTTCATGTCTACCTCCAATCTTTCCAATGTATTAATGAATATATCTGTTAGTGGTATCTTAGCCCTTGGACTGGCACTGGTTATGATCAACGGAGATTTTGATCTTTCTTTTGGCAGCGCACTGGGTTTGCTTAATTTGATAACTCTAATATTTGTCGATAAAGGATTGAACGTATGGGTTATGTTTGCCTTTGCCATAGTAGGAGGAATACTTTGGGGAACTTTAAATGCCATATTGGTTGTTAGATTAAGAATGCATGCCTTTGTTGCAACTATTGCCACCTGGACTATGTGTCGTGGCTTTATATACTGGATTAACGGAGGAAAAACATTCTATGGAGATTATCCCGATTTTATGACTGTGATTGGACGGGGTACTATTCTAGGTTTTATCCCGATAAGTTCAATTATTTTCATTGCTGCAGCTATTATTATTTTCTTACTGGCAAATCGCAGTAAATTTGGTCGCTATATCTATGCTGTCGGAAGCAATCCTGATGCTGCAGAATATGTCGGTATTAACTCTAACCGTATTCGTTTCACATCTTATATGCTGCAAGGCCTTTTGATTGGTTTATCTGCTGTTATCCTCTCATCAAAATTAACAAGCGGCCCTGCTACGGCAGGGGACGGATTTCAAATGACTGTCATTGCTTCAGCATTCTTGGGTGCTACTGTTTTTAAACCAGGCCTTGTTAATATTGGCGGTTCTATCCTGGGAATCTTTCTGTTAAGCATTATTGAAAATGGTCTAATTATGTTAGGGGTTCCTTTTTATTTCAAATTTATAGTTCAGGGCCTAATTATTATTGGTGCTGTTGCTTTCATTAGCCTGAAGAATAAACGAAGTGAAGGACCGGCAATTGTTTAATATAATCAAGATGAATCAATAAATATAATTCAACTAAATAATTTTATATAGACAATTAAATAATGAAGCTTTTCTAATGAGAAAGCCATCGAAAGGCTTCATTATTTTTCCCCTGCTTTCTTTCTCCAAAAAGCAAGCTGTACTAATAATATAACAAACCTTACGGGGTCAAGAATCTGATTGACCTTGCTTTTGGCTTCCGGATGATAAATTGTATCAATAGGAACAAAGCCAATTTTAAAACCACATTTAGCCGCTTTGATAATCATTTCTGTGTCCACTTGAAATCTTTTTGAGTTAAGGGTAATTTTTTCTAGTACTTCCCTCTTTGCAGCCCTATAACCGGATTGACTATCTTCTATTCTAACCCCACAAATAAGAGATACCAGATAAGAGGAAATGGAATTAGCCAAAATCCTTATCCCGGGCATTACTTCCGAGTCAAAGTTTCTTGCTCCTATAACCAGGTCAAAACCTTCCTCAATCTTTTTCAAGAACAAAGGTATCTCTTGAGGATTATGCTGTCCGTCAGCATCAAGCAACACAAATATCTTTGCATTCTCTTCTAATCCCCTGCTAAACCCTTTTTTTAAAGAACCTGTTTTTCCGATATTTTGTTCATTGACAATAGTTGTTACACCCATATTTTTTGCGATATCAGCTGTATTGTCCCTGGAACCGTCATCAATAACAATAATTTTATGAACATAGTCTTTACATTTTTGAATGACTTCTCTTATATTTTTTTCTTCATTAAAAGCGGGTATGATAGCTATAATAGTATCTTTATATTCTAGATCTTTTTTTAGATTCAATTTATAATTAACCCCATTACCAGTATTGTCACTCTGATCAATTAATGACAATCGTAAATATCGCACCCACATAGCGAGTGGCTTAAAGAAGCCCCTAAAAGAGACTTAACTATTTATTATCCGGTTTTTTCTGTTCTTTTCTTTTCAAACATCTTTAGGACTTCAGGTAAAAAATGTTCCGGTTAGTACATATTTACCTTTATGGTAAAACCATTCTCCCAAAGTAAATCTTGAACTTTCTCAACCAAATTAATTTTAAATAGAATCGTTGTTAATAGCATTTTACTGCAGACGCTTTGAAGGTCAGGCAGACTTTACTTCCAATATTTAATTTCATCTGCTGGAATGATTCCTTTGTAATTAGGCATATTAGCTGAACACCAACATCAACCACTAATCTAATTAGATGATTTTGTTCGGATATATTATTGATTTTACCAATAAATGAATTTCTGGCACTGGATGAAAATTGTTCATGAGATACAATAATATCTCTTGGATCAATATAAATATATGCCGCCCCTTTTTTTTCTGTTACTACGGCAAATCGAACATCATCAGTTATATAAAACCATTGCAACCCATTATTATGATTAATGGCTCCTTTGAATAAATTTTCTGGGACATGCTGAACAATTCTGCCGTCAAGCAAAGATATTATTCTGTCAGCTAGGCGATACGCCTGGGAAAGGTCATGAGTTGTAAATATAACGGTGGTGTTTATTTCTTGATTTACTTTTTTTATTATTCTCTCTATTACGTCAATGTATCTTTGATCAATATTTGAAGTAGGTTCATCTAGAAAAAGAATTTCCGGTTCAAGTGCTAAAGACCTGGCAATAACCACCCTTTGGGCTTCACCTCCTGACAGTTGATGTGCATCCCTTTTTTCAAAACCTGATAATCCCACCATTTTTAAAGCATTTTTTATCCTCTTTTCCTGATTAACCGTCGATAAGCCACGTATCTTTAATCCATAGGCTACATTGTTTGAAACAGTTGTTTGGAATAAAAAAGGCTTTTGATGTACCAGGGTCATTTGTCTTCTAATGTTTAATAGCTCAAAACCAGTACTATCATTGATATTGTTATCTTTAAAAAATAATTGGCCCTCATCAAATTTTTCCAATAAATTCAAAATATTTATCAAGGTTGTTTTACCTGAACCGTTAGGTCCTACAATAGCATAGACATTGCCTTTTTCAAAACATAAAGAATCAATATCCAGTACAACTTTCTTGTTGTATATTTTTTTAAGATTATTAACCTTAAGTAATTTTTGTTTTTCCATTATGCCTTTCTACACTTTTTTGTTCTGTAAAGAGCTTAAGAAAATATTGATAGTTAGTGAAATCAATAATAAAATAACCCCCAGGGCAATCCCAAATCCAAATTCTCCTTTAGAGGTTTCAAGTGAAATTGCGGTAGTCATAGTTCGAGTAGATCCTTTGATATTTCCTCCTAACATCATAGCAGCTCCAACTTCCGCAATATTTCTACCAAATCCAGCTATAACAGCTGACATGACTGCATAGCGAGCTTCCTTAATTACTGCCCAGGCAGCCTGTATTTCGGTCGCTCCAAGGGTTAAGGCAGTGTTGCGGACTTTGACATCAATTCCCTGTATTGCTGAATGAGTAAGAGCTATAACAATAGGCATTGATAATACAAATTGCCCTATAATTACTGCGGTTGGTGTATACAATAAACCAAAATAACCCAATGGTCCTACTCTTGAAATAAGAGAATACACAATTAATCCAATAACCACAGTGGGTATAGCCAACGAATTGTTTAATAATATGACTGTAAATCTCTTTCCTCTAAAATCTTTTACTCCTATTAAAAAACCAAGAGGAACACCTAATAATGCTGCTAAAATAATAGCAGTTGATGAGACTCTTAAGGAAAACAAAACAATTTGAAAAATCTCTTTATCTAAAGAGAATATTAATGTAAAAGCCTGTTTTAAACCTTCAAGGATAAAACTCAAAATACTAACCTCAACTAATTATATTATGCTAGATTATGCTAGTTTTTATGATTATAACATTTTGAATGTTGAATCAGTTTAACATAAAACTTATCTGCCATTAAATTCATTAATATTTTTTAATATCAATAAATATTATAATTCGAACCAACTGAAGAACTGCTCTGAATTATAGTAATACAAATTATCCTGATATAAAAATCCGGTAGGTTAATCAACGAGTATCAGGAAAAAACAAAACTTCTCCATGAACTTCAAAATCCCCGATTATTCTCTGTCCTTCTACTGAAGTCATCCAGGCTATTAGCTGCATTGCCTCCATGTAGTGAACATGAGGATAGACTGCAGGATTAACCGCAATTATTCCATAGGGATTAAAAAGCCGTGGATCACCTTCTGCTAAAATTACCAGCTCTATTTTATCCTTTGTGGCCAAATATGTTCCTCTATCAGCAAGGACATAACCTTGACTTTCATTGGCAACCAGCAAGGCGGCTTCCATCCCCTGTCCTATTTCCAAATACCAATCGCCTTCCGGAACAATATTCGCACTTTTCCATAAGCTTAATTCTTTCATATGTGTTCCGGATTCATCACCACGTGAAATAAAATAAACCGAATTCTCTGCATTAGCAATTTTTGCTAAGGCTAAATCCGCATCTTCTTCATCGACAATGCCTGCTGGGTCATCCAACGGGCCCAGGATAATAAAATCATTATACATCACATCTCTACGATTAACACCATATCCCTCTTTAACAAATTCATCCTCTGCTTCCCGGGCATGAACCAGGATAGCATCCACATCACCATTTTTCCCCAGTTGTATAGCGGCACCTGTACCTACTGAGATTACCTCAACTTTTATGTTATATTTTTGTTCAAAAGGTGGTAATAAAACATCCAGCAAGCCCGAGTTTTCTGTGCTGGTGGTAGTGGCTAATTTTATATTCACCTGCGCTGCAGATGCTGAATAAATACATAACAGCAAGATAACAGCCAATAGTGCTACTATATTATTTCTTGTATTTTTTTTCATTATTCAAAAATTATTCCTTTCAACTTGAATTAAAAATGCAGACACTAAGGCAATAAAAAAGTCAACACTGTGTCTGGTGTTGACTAAAGCATTCTCTCTAATAGAATGAATCCTCCTTTCCAAACACGGGAGGAATAAAAGTTTCCCTTTATTCCCTATCGTCTATGGACCATGATTTTCATTTTAGGTCTCATAGCTCGGAGTTTATTATAAAATATTTTTTTATTTTTTGTGTCTTTGAAAATTATAATATGAACCTTTTTTAAATTCAAGTAGAAAATGTATTCTTTTGGTTTTCTTTTTTATTATTAGTACTTTTTTAAAATTTTCCGTAAAAAAATTGGAAAAAGAAACATTATATCAGTTATAATTACTTGTGAAGATAAATATTATTGCGCCATGAAATTTTTTAATCAAGACAAAATCTTAACGAAGAAAGTAGAGAATTAGTGTAAATGGATAAAAAGTTAACAAAAGCTTTGAAAGCATATAAAAATATGGATTTTATTAATAGCGGAGATGCCCGTGTTATTCGTATTCTGGCAGAATTATTAGAACCAAAACAACGGTTAAAGAAACAAAATATTAAAGATACTATTGTCTTTTTCGGTTCAGCTCGTACCAAGTCTCCGGTAGAAGCCAAAAAATATCTGGAACGAGTAAAGGAACGTATTATGTCAGCAAAAAGTCAAGACAGTGAAAAACTACAATGCGAGCTGGAATTTGCTCAAAACCAGGTTTTTCTTTCCCGATATTATAATGATGCAGTAGAACTGGCAAAACGTCTAACCAGTTGGTCTAAATCCCTGGATTCAAATTCTCGTTTCATTGTTTGTTCGGGAGGTGGACTTGGAATGATGGAAGCCGCAAATAGAGGTGCCAGAGAAGCAGGGGGAAAATCTATTGGCCTGAATATTAGTATCCCGATGGAACAATATCCTAATCAATACATATCACCGGAATTAAATTTTGAGTTTCATTATTTCTTTATGCGTAAGTTTTGGTTTATTTACCCGGCCAAGGGACTGGTTATCTTCCCCGGTGGTTTCGGAACACTGGATGAATTGTTTGAAGTACTTACTCTACTTCAAACCAAAAAATTAACCAAACGGCTTCCTATTATTATCTATGGTTCAGAATACTGGAATAAAATTATCGATTTTGAGGCCATGGTTAAATACGGAACAATTTCTAAAAAAGCACTTGATTTATTTAAATTCTGTGACACAGTAGATGAAGCCTTTACCTGTTTAACCGAAGAGCTTACAAAACTATATCTAAATCAGGCATAATTTTTACTTATATTAATTAAAATATTATCGAACTGGTGGATCATATAAAGGTATAAGATATTGTTCTCTTTCTTCTTTAAAATGTTGCAGAACAGGTTGATAAGAGGCTTCAATCTGTTCTGGACTTGTTCTATTTTCCAGATAATGACCAATCTTATCGGTACCCATAATCTTGTCAAACATTACAATGTTATCAGATGTGCTTTTGGGAACCCGAAAATCTCCCAACATAAAGGCATATGCCAGAGCATAGATGCCGCTTTTAGCCGGATTAAAGCTATAGGGGTCATAAATTTCCAGTCGTACACCTCCTGCTTCATTATGTTCTTCTGGAATATAATTGACTCCAGGAAGCCCTGCTGAATTTAGCAATTCAGCATAACGAATAGAGTCCAGGCCTTTTCCGCCAACCCAACGAAACTGGTCTTTCTGAAAAACTCCCGTTCCCTCTCCCAAGCCAGTAGCCATATATCCATATAAGGAAGTAATATCGGGAATGTTAGGAGAAGTTTGGACGAAAGGGAGGCCCGTATCATCAAAAGACATAGTACGATGATAACCATCCATAGCAATAACGGTTAAATCCGCCCCTATATTTCGATTATAAAAAAGCGCTAACTCTCCCATGGTCATGCCATGAGCCATAGGAATATTATCTACTCCCATAAAAGATTTAAATTTTTCTTCCATTACCGGCCCCTCTACAATTGTACCTCCTAAAGGATTAGGTCGATCCAGGACAATAATTGGCTTATTATATTTCTCCGCCGCTATTATACAATACTGCAGAGTAGACATATAAGTGTAGGTGCGAGCACCGATATCCTGAATGTCAAAAAGCAGCACTTCTATTTTTAAAAGCATCTCCTGCGTAGGCATCCTGGTGCTGCCGTAAAGACTATAAACAGGAATATCATAATGGGGGTGATTATAGGAATTAACTCGAGCTCCTGCTCTTGCAGTTCCGTCAAGTCCATGTTCAGGCGCATAAAGGGCAATAAGCCTTACTCCTTTGGTAGCAAGGAGTTTATCAATAAAACTAACTCCCCTGCTATCTACACCTGTTTGATTGGTAATCAATCCCACATTTTTACCGTCAATAAGGTGATAGTAGTCATCCAGCAAAATTTCGTTGCCCAGCTTTACCGGTATCTCATTGCTTATGGAAGTGATAGATAATAATTGCACAAATATTATTATGACCAGTAAACAAATAATATTCATTATGATTTTGTTTCTTTTTAAAGTTATTCTATAATTATAATTACCAGCACTTTTTTTCATAGCCAAATTTTTACCTTTCACTACAATAAGTACCGACCTCCAGAAACCTGTACTTATTTTATATTTATCTTAAAATAATATGCCATAGATTAATTAATATTGCAAGAAGATTTCAGTCTGAAAAGAATATTATTTTTAGTAGTAATTGTTACTAAGTAATAACTATTCTTGACAATCTTTGACTATTTTGGTAATATATAATAAAATATTTGACATAATAAATCTGATGTTTTAAGTTGATATTAATAACTTACTGATTTCTCTATAAAGGGGTGAATAAATATGATAACTAACAGATATTTCTTAAGATCAGTAGCTCACTGTTCTGAAGGCTGTTGACTAAGCCTGCACTATTCATTTTTAAAATGAATAGTGCAGGTGTATTTTACATGGCTTATCATTAATTTTATAACGGAAAGAATGGAGCATTTATGAATAATAATTTTTCTTTTCAATCCGTAGTATTTGATCTTGACGGTGTTGTTACAAAAACTGCTACAGTACACGCACATGCCTGGAAAAAAACCTTTGATAATTACCTTAAATTACGAGAAAAAAGAGACAAGGAACCTTTTAGGGAATTCACTTACCAATATGACTACTTGAATTTTGTAGATGGCAAACCTCGCTATCAGGGAGTAAAATATTTTCTGGAATCAAGGGGAATCTACCTACCCTTTGGAGACCCTTCCGACTCCCCGGACAAAGAAACTATATGCGGTATAGGAAATAAAAAGAATCAATTGTTTAATGAGCTGTTACAAAAAGAAGGAGCAGAGGTCTTTCCTTCTACTATCACCTTTATTAAAAATTTAAAGGAAAATGGAATTAAAATCGGAGTAGCCTCTTCTTCAAAAAATTGTCTACCCATTCTTAAGTCAGTTAACCTTGAAGATTTCTTTGAATCAAGGGTCGATGGCATAGTCTCTGCGGAACTTAATCTTAAAGGCAAACCAGAGGCAGACATATTCGTAACAGCGGCAAAAAGGTTAGGTGCCCTTCCTGAAAATACAGTAGTGGTTGAAGATGCTTCCTCGGGTGTTGAAGCAGGAAGAAACGGTGGGTTCGGCCTGGTATTAGGAGTTGCCAGGGAAAACAATTTTGAAGAACTGGCAAAACATGGGGCGGATTTGGTTGTTTCTGATCTAGCCGAGATAGACATTCAAATAATTAATGACTGGTTTAACAGAAAGCCAAAGCCTTTCTTTAAAAACTATGACACACTGAAAAATGCTCCGACAATGCTTCCGGAAAAACATTCAAAAGTGAAAGACATCTTTATCAATCCCTACTATCAACGTACTGGTAAATCAGTTCTTAACACTGATAAAAAAATGGTATTTTTCCTGGATTATGACGGTACGCTTACCCCTATTGTTGAAAGCCCGGAACTTGCTGTTATTTCTGAAGAAATGAAACAGACTGTTGAACAATTAGCAAAAATCCATACCGTTGCCATAGTAAGCGGAAGAATGAGGGAGGATGTTCAAAACCTGGTAGGCATCAAGGGAATATTCTATGCCGGTAGTCATGGATTTGACATCAAAGGACCAGGTGGGTTTACTATGATTCATCCGATTGCCAAAAAAACTATTCCGCTTATTGCTGAAATTATCGAACAATTGAAGGAAACATTTCAAAATATTGAAGGTGCACTGGTTGAAGAAAAAAAATTCAGTGTAGCAGCCCATTATCGTAAAGTAAAAAAACAGACAGATTTGCAATTCATAGAGGAAACCGTTAATAATATAATTAAAAAATATGATGAACTGAAACTGTTGAAAGGCAAAAAAGTCTTCGAAATTCTGCCAAATATTGACTGGGACAAGGGCAAAGCTATTAGATGGATTATGAATGCCCTGGAAATCCCCTGGGAAACTACCTCTGCTTTTTATATCGGAGATGATACCACTGATGAGTACGCTTTTAGAACGATTATTACCAGGGGTACTGCCATAATGGTTACCGATGAACATTTACAACAATCGACTGCAGATTTCCAATTAAATTCGCCGAAAGAGGTAAAAAAATTCTTTGAACAAGTTATTACAATTTCTAATAAACAATAGTCTTAATAACAATCACGTTTCTTCTCCCTGGTCATTGGAATATCATAAATTCGAACCAGGCCAGGAAAAATTAAGAGAAGCTTTATGTACTTTAGGAAATGGTTATTTAGGAACCAGGGGTTCATTCACAGAAACTTCTGCTTCAAGGGTTCATTATCCTGCTACCTATATGGCAGGAGTTTATAATAAATTAGAAACACAAATTGCCGGTAAAACTATCACCAATGAAGATCTGGTTAATTGTCCTAACTGGCTTCCATTAACCTTCAAAACTGGCAAAGACCAAAAATGGATTACCCCGTCCAAACAAAATATTATCTCTTATTTCCAAAAACTCGATTTTAAAAATGCAGTATTAATAAGAAACTACAAAATTAAAGAGAAATCCGGCAAGATCACCTCAATTGAAACCAGGAGAATTGTCCATATGAAGAATATGCACCTGGTAGCCCAGGAATATTCCATAACCCCAGAAAATTACGATGGTGAAATAATTATTCGCACTGGATTAGATGGAACTGTTGAAAACGATGGAGTTGAAAGATATAGTGACCTCAATTCACTGCACCTTGCTCCCGATGAAGTTGGCAATTTTTCTGATAATGGCATTTATTTATCAGTAGTTACCAGTCAATCTAATATCAAGATTACCCAGGCATCTTCTCTGTATATTACCAGCAGTGGCAAGGAAATAAACCCAATTGCTATTGAAACCATAAAAGAAGAAAAAGCTATTTTTCAGGAATATAGGATAAAGGCAAATAAAAAGCAGAAATACACAATTGAAAAAAATGTCTCTATTAATACTTCCCGGGATAAGGATACCAACAATCCTTTACAAAGTTCTATTGAATCATCAAAAAATTGTCCCGGTTTTGAGTCCCTTTATGAATCTAACAAAAAAGCTTGGGCAGAACTATGGGATATTTTTGATATTAATGTTGAAGGACACGCCTTTTCTCAAAAAACTTTAAGACTGCATATTTTACATCTTTTAGAGACAGCTTCTATCCATAATACTCAATTGGATGTGGGGATACCAGCCAGAGGGCTGTCCGGAGAAGCATACCGGGGACATATATTCTGGGATGAAGTTTTTATCTTGCCTGTCTATGACTTCCGTATTCCAGAAATTACCCAATCTACCCTGCTCTATCGTTATAGAAGATTGGAGCAGGCAAGGAAGTATGCCCGGGAAAATGGATATCAGGGGGCAATGTTTCCCTGGCAGAGTGGCTCCACAGGAGAAGAAGAAACTCAAATCATACACCTGAATCCCCAATCTGGTAAATGGGGACCTGATAACAGTAGGAATCAAAGGCATATATCCTTTGATATAGCC
>CAZAJW010000190.1:0-14134 GCA_964485485.1 uncultured Atribacterota bacterium
AGTGAGTGGCTCTTATAGTCATACTACCAGAGCATCTGCCGAAACTTTTCAAAATGGTAAGATTCCCATGATCTCGGCATATGGAGTTCATCCTGATATCACTCGAGCCGGGGATTATGTTTTCCGTCAGTCCTTTGTGGGAACTGTTCAGGGAAGAGCAGCCGCTGAAGTCGCAATAGAGCTTTTAGGCGCAAAAGCCATTTCTGTAATTTATGTAGATAATGACTTTGGAAACGAATTATCCAAATCATTTATTGAATATGCGGAGAAAAAGGATATTGATATTTTATCCGTAGATTCTTTTTCTCTGGGAGAAAAGGAATTTACTCCGGTACTGACTAAAATAAAACAAGAAGATCCTGATCTATTGTTTATGGTGGCCTATGCAGGAGAAGGATCACAGATTATTCTGCAGGCAGATGCTATTGGGTTAGAGTGCCAAAAGTTGGGTACTGAAGGTGTAGATTCTACCATGCAATTCTTGAAGGTTGCTGGTGAAAAAGCTGATGGATTAATTATTACTACTAACCTTGATAGGGACAGTGAAAGACCTGAAGTACAGAACTTTATAGAAGCATTTACTGCGGAATATGGTTATGCTCCTGATATGGTTGGAGCATCTGTATTTGATGCCTTTACAGTTTTAGCCTACGTGATGGAAAATTATGGCACTTCTCCAGAAGAAATTAAAGACGGAATTTACCAGGTTAAAGATTTTCCAGCAGTGACCGGGATTATCAGTGGTTATAATTCATTGGGGGAAGTTACGAAGACCGTGCAGGTACAACAGGTCGTGAACGGAGAATTTCATTACTTTGCAGAAATTACTGATTTAGAAGTTGTTGCTCCTCCAAACTTATAAATATTGAAAAGTAGAACATTGCAAACAATTATTAAATGATTCGATTCATTGAAAAAAATTAACTTGAATCAAATAATAAAAAATAAAAGAATTATCCGTAAAATTCATCATCAAGATATAGAATTTTACGGGTAATTCCAATTTATGTGATGTTATTCATAATTTTTTTATCTACCAGGTTGTCCATAAGCAAAGAAAGGGGAAAAAGACCTGATGTTACTACAGCAGATAATTAATGGTATTGTTGTTGGTAGTGTTTATTCCTTAACTGCAATGGGAGCCACACTGGTATACAGCATTCTTAGGATACTAGATATTTCCAATGCCGGAGCATATGCTTTAGGTGCCTATATTGGTCTTTTTTCTTATATGTCAACCTCAAATTTGTTGGTTTCTTTTCTAATCGGAATGGTAGCAATGGGCATTTGGGGTATTTTAGTACAGAAATTTTTATATCTTCCATTATTAGGTAAATCTCCACTAATATCTTTGATTACCAGTATCGGTTTATTTATATTTTTAGGTGATTTTATAAGATTATGGGCGGGTCCCCAAATGAAAGCTTTCCCTTCAAATTTAAAATTACCTTTTTCCGGAATAAGAACAGAAAATCTTACTATCATGGGTGCATGGCTATTAGTTCTTCTAATTACCGCTGTTCTTTTGTGTACATTATGGTATTTAATAACGAAGACTAAAATTGGATTGGCCTGGAGAGCTACAGCTCAAGATTTGGAAATTGCTAAAGCTATGGGGATAAATGTCAATGTAGTTGTCGCTTTCAACTTTTTTTTAGGGTATAGTTTTGCAGCCTCTGCGGGGATTATGATAGGAATATTGTATAATTATGTTTCTCCTACAATGGGTGAAGTTCCGGCTTATAAAATGTTAGCTATCATTGTTTTAGGAGGATTGGGAAACCCAGTGGGGGCAGTAGTAGCAGCGATGTTAATCGGATTAATTGAAACTTTAGTAGGGGGTTATATCGGTTTTTTCCTTCCCAGAGATTCTATCGCTTTTATCGCTGTAATTTTAATCTTGTTAATTAAACCGCAGGGTTTATTCGTAAGAAAAAATATTTAAAATCAGGTTGAATAGATATGTATGAAGTAGTTGTAGCTATTAATGTAGGTATCTTTGTCATACTAGCACTCAGTGTAAATATTATTACCGGTTATATAGGTCAACCTACCTTGGGACATGCCGCTTTCTTTGGTATTGGCGCATATGCTTCAGCTATACTCACCGGGAGATACGGGGTGCCTTTTTTATTAGCCCTTCCTTTGTCCAGTCTGATATCCGGTTTTATTGGTACACTTTTAGGACTTGCCAGTTTAAGAGTTCGAGATGATTTTTTAGCCATTACGACCATAGGCATTAATTTTGTGGTAGTGGCAATTTTCCAATATTCCCCTTATTTTGGAGCATCTTTTGGTTTATCTGTTTGTCCTGCTTATATTTTTGGGATGAAACTGAACTATGCCGGTTATTTATCCTTGACGATCTTTTTCATTATATTGATTATTTTTTTTATGAGAAAATTAGAAAAATCCTGGTTTGGCTTAGCCATGGGAGGGATAAGAAATGATGAGGGAGCAGCTGCATCGATCGGAATCGATATTAAAAAGTTTAAAATCATAGCTTTTATATTAGGGACTGCCATTGCCGGGATAGCGGGATGTCTTTATGCTCATTATATGACTTTTATTTCTTCCGTGGATTTTGCATTCTTGACCTCCATCACGATTTTATCGATGGCAATGGTGGGAGGATCAGGTACCATAAGAGGTCCTGTTCTCGGGGCAATCTTTCTCGGCCTAGCTCCTGAGGTATTTCGATTCGCCATGGATTATAGAATGTTAATCTATGGTTCTTTGTTAGTATTTACCATGAGATTTCAACCTGAAGGCCTTTTAGGAGAAAAAAGCTATTTGTGGATCAATATCAATAAATTATTCAAAATGCCAAGCAAATCAAAAAAATAGAAAGTGGTATAGATAATGGCAATTCTTAGGATCGAAAAGTTAAAAAAATATTTTGGAGGAGTTAAAGCAGTTAACGGGGTAAGTGTTGAGGTAGAAAAAGGAGAAATACTCGGAGTTATTGGACCGAATGGGGCAGGAAAAACAACCTTTTTCAATACCATATGTGGCGTCTATCGTCCTGATGGAGGAAAAATACGATTAGAAGATCAGGAAATTCAAGGATTAACTTCTTTTCAGATAGCCAGGCTGGGCATTGGTCGAACTTTTCAGATTGTAAAACCTTTTGCAGACATGACTGTTTTAGATAATGTAATAGCGGCCATCGGGATTAATCGATACAAAAGTATCTGGGGATCTTTTAGGAATTGTAGGATAAGCGAAACGGTTAGTAAGGCGAAGAATCTTCTTGAAATGGTTGAATTAGGAGGGTATGAGCAAGAGAAGGCAGGAGCTTTAAGTTTAGGGTATATTAAAAGATTGGAGATTGCCAGAGCCCTGGGTATTGATCCCAAGATTATTATGTTGGATGAACCTTGTGCAGGATTGAGTCATGATGTCATAAAGGATTTTATCCAATTGTTGAAAAAATTAACCGTGGAAGGACTTACTATCATGATGGTGGAACATAATATGCCAATTGCCATGGCTTTATGCGATCGAATGATTGTTTTGGATTATGGAGAAAAGATTGCCGAAGGAAAACCGAAAGAAATTCAGGGAAATGAAAGAGTAATTGAAGCATACTTAGGTAAGGAAGAAGGAGAAAATGCTTAGGTTAGAAAAGATTCAGGTTTACTATGAAGAGTCACAAGCAGTTAGTGAGGTCTCAATCATTGTGAATAAAGGGGAATTTGTTACCATCATTGGGGCAAACGGGGCAGGAAAAACGACCATCATGAAAGCAATTATGGGATTAATTGGGGTTCAGAAGGGTAATATTTATTTTGAAGAAAATAACTTAACCGATAAGCCACCTTGGGTTCGGGCAGAGTTGGGTATCGGATACATCCCCGAGGGAAGAAGAGTTTTTCCTGATCTTACTGTGGTCGAAAACCTCAAAGTTGGCGCATATACGATAAAAAACAGAAAAACTTTGAGCCAGAATTTGGATAAAGTCTTTTTCCTTTTTCCTAGACTTAAAGAAAGAAAAACCCAATTAGCACGAAGCATGAGTGGAGGAGAACAGCAGATGTTAGCGATCGGCAGGGCTATTATGCTAAATCCTAAACTTCTTCTGATTGATGAAATCAGTATGGGATTGATGCCCATTTTAGTAAATACTGTATTTTTTGCCATTAAAAAGATGCACGAAGAGGGAATCACAATACTTTTAGTCGAGCAGAATGCCAAGAAAGCACTTGCCTATGCAGATAGAGGGTATGTTTTAGAGACCGGTCGTATCATTTTGGAAGGCAGGGCTGATATTCTTAAACAAAAAGATGAAATCAAAAAAGCTTATTTGGGAGGATAGACTTTTTATTGATTATAATGACCATATTGATAATGATGTTAAAGAGGTGATAATGATGCAAACCAATTTGGAGATTTCAAAGGCAATGATGATTAAATTGGATGATGAATTACCTGAAATGCCTGAATTTGAAGAAGGAATAAGAAGGGCACCAAAAAGGGAACTTATTTTAAATCAAGAAGAGATTGGATTAGCCCTGAAAAATGCTTTGAGGTACATCCCGGCAAAATGGCATGAAAAATTAGCACCTGAATTTTTAGACGAACTTTTAAGTGGAGGAAGAATCTACGGATATCGTTTTAGACCCAAGGGGAAAATTTATGGAAAACCGATCAATGAATATAGGGGAAATTGTCTTGCTGGTAAAGCAATGCAAGTTATGATTGACAATAATTTGGACTTTGACGTTGCTTTGTATCCTTATGAACTGACTACTTATGGAGAAACCGGGCAGGTCTGCCAAAATTGGATGCAATACCGACTTATTAAAAAATATTTGGAGACATTGACGGAAAACCAGACCTTCGTTGTGGAATCAGGACATCCACTCGGTTTATTTGAATCATCACCAGATGCTCCTCGGGCGATTTTAACCAATGGTTTATTGGTTGGTCAATATGATAATCAAAAGGATTGGCACAAAGCGATTTCGTTGGGTGTATCGAATTACGGACAAATGACTGCCGGTGGATGGATGTATATCGGCCCCCAGGGAATCGTTCATGGAACTTACAACACTTTATTAAATGCTGGCAGATTAAAATTTAGCATAGCAGAAGAAGGGAATCTTAGCGGATATTTATTTGTGAGTTCAGGCCTGGGTGGCATGAGCGGAGCACAAGGTAAAGCAATCGAAATTGCCCATGGAGTCGGAATTATTGCCGAAGTTGATTATTCCAGAATTAAGACCAGGTTTGACCAAGGTTGGATTAAAGAAATCGTGAAAGACCCGGCTGAGGCTTTTGATCTGGCACAAGACTACATAAACATGAAAGATGGTATTTCTATAGGCTTTTATGGTAATATTGTCGATTTACTGGAATACGCAGTCGAGAAAAAAATTAAAATTCATTTATTGTCCGATCAAACCTCCTGTCATGTCCCTTATGAAGGAGGGTATTGTCCTCAAGGATTGTCTTTTGACGAAAGAACACACATACTTAGGACGGATAAAGCAAAATTTATAAAGTTAGTGAATCAATCACTAACCCACCATTTTGAATTAATTAAAACACTTGTTGACAGAGGTGCCTATTTCTTTGATTACGGAAACAGTTTTATGAAGGCAATTTTTGATGCCGGGGTTAAAGAGATTTGTAAGAATGGGAAAGATCCTGATAACGGTTTTATTTTTCCTTCCTATGTGGAAGATATTATGGGACCACTTTTATTTGATTATGGGTACGGACCATTTAGATGGGTATGTTTAAGTGGCCAACGTAAAGATTTATTAAAGACTGACAAGGCAGCGATGGAATGCATCAATCCGGATCGAAGGTTCCAGGACCGCGATAATTATCTGTGGATAAAAAATGCTAATAAGAATAAATTGGTAGTGGGAACCCAGGCAAGGATTTTATACCAGGATGCAGTGGGAAGAATCCAGATTGCCCTTAAATTCAATGAAATGGTCAGAAACGGAGAGGTTGGTCCCATCATGTTAGGCAGAGATCACCATGACTCAGGCGGAACGGACTCTCCCTTCAGGGAGACAGCAAATATTCGAGATGGTAGCAACGTCACTGCAGATATGGCCACTCAATGTTTTGCCGGGAACATTGCCAGAGGAATGACAATGGTTACTTTGCATAATGGTGGTGGAGTCGGTATTGGAAAAGCAATTAATGGTGGTTTTGGTCTAGTGCTGGATGGTAGCGAAAGAGTAGATAAAGTTATTAAGAAAGCAATATCGTGGGATGTTTTGGGTGGTGTTGCCAGACGCTCCTGGGCTCGAAATGAGCATGCTGTGGAGACTGCCATAATGCACAATAAAGAGAATAAAGCAGGAGATCATATCACTATTCCTTATTTCGTTAACGAAGATTTGATAAAAAAAGTAACAGAATAAACGTTTAAAAACTATCTGGAAAGGTTAAATAGCTGAAATGAAAAAGAGGAAACAAATCGTCGAATGTGTTCCTAATTTTAGTGAAGGCAGAGATTTAACTAAGATCGAAAAAATTGTGAAACCTTTTAAGAATAAAAAGAGAGTAATATTATTGGGATACGAAAGAGACCCGAATTATAATCGGCTAGTAGTAACAGTTGTAGGAGAGCCTCAACCTTTGAAAGATGCATTACTAGAGGCTATGGGTGTGGCCATAGAAGTGATTGACATGAGAAATCATCAAGGCCAGCATCCGCGAATGGGAGCCGTTGATGTGGTACCCTTTATACCTATAAAGAATTTTAATATGGAGGAAGCCATTGACCTTTCCAAAGAAGTAGCAAAGATAGCTTCTGAAAAGTATCAATTACCAATATTTTTATATGAAAAGTCAGCAATTTCACCCCAAAGAGAGAGTCTATCGGAAATTCGAAAGGGTGAATTTGAAGGGATGGTTGAAAAAATTAAAAAATCGGAGTGGAAACCGGATTACGGATCTACTAAGATTCATCCTACTGCCGGTGTAACTGCTGTTGGCGTGAGATTACCATTGATCGCATATAATATCAATTTAGATACTAAAAACTTGGAAATAGCTAATCATATTGCCAGAAGTATCAGACATAAAAATGGTGGTTTGAGATATTGCAAGGCAATGGGTGTGGAATTGAAGGAGAAGGGTATTGTTCAAGTATCGATAAATATGACTGATTATACGAAAACACCTCTTTATCGGGCTTTTGAATTGGTAAAAATTGAAGCAAGGAGATACGGTGTGAATATTATTGGAAGTGAAATCATCGGCTTTGCCCCGATGGAGGCTTTAGTTGATACAGCAGTATATTATTTAGGTTTAGAGAAATTTTCCACGGAGCAGATTTTAGAGGCAAGGATGGAAGAATAAAATGCTGGATAAAGGGAATATATTCATAAAAAATTCTTCAGAAATCGTTACCTGCAGTCATTTTAAGGCCAAAAGAGGCAAAGAGATGTCTGATTTAAAGGTAATCCCCAATGGTGCATTAGTTATTGAAGGTGGAATCATTAAAGCTGTGGGTGATGATTCTGAAATATCAAAAAATTTTAAGGAAGATAATTATCAAGTGATTGATGCATCTGGTAAATCGGTTTTACCGGGATTTGTTGATTCTCATACGCATTTGGTGTTTGGCGGATACCGGGCTGAAGAATTCTGTTGGAGATTAAATGGAACCAGTTACATGGATATTATGCAAAGAGGAGGAGGTATCCTGAACACTGTAAAAGCCACCCGAGCGGCTTCGAAAGAAGAATTGTATTATGAAGGATTAAAAAGGTTAGATTCTATGCTTTCTTTCGGGGTTACGACGGTGGAAGGTAAAAGTGGATACGGTCTTGATTGTGAAACCGAGATAAAACAATTAGAAGTAATGGAAAAATTAGATAGTGTACATCCCATCAGTATCGTAAAGACTTTTTTAGGAGCCCATGCAGTGCCTGAAGAATATAAGGGAGAAGCAGATAAATTTATTGACTTTATTATTACCGAAGTCCTACCTATCGTGGTAGAAAGGAAGTTAGCAGAATTTTGTGATATTTTTTGTGAGAAAAATGTATTTTCCCTGGAACAGTCTAGAAGATTGTTGTTGGAAGCAAAAAAGAGGGGGATGGAATTAAAGCTCCATGCTGATGAGATCGTACAATTTGGTGGAGCAGAGTTGGCGGCTGAATTGGGGGCTGTCTCTGCAGACCACCTGTTAAAAGCTTCTGAAAAGGGAATTAAAGAAATCAGCAATGCTGGTGTAGTTGCCACTCTGTTGCCTGGAACGGCATTTAGTTTAAAAGAACCTTACCCCAAAGCAAGAGATATGATCGAAAAAGAATGTGCGGTTGCTTTAGCTACCGATATGAATCCAGGGAGTTGTTTTACCGAATCAATTTCCTTAATTTTTGCTTTAGCCACCATTTATATGAATATGACAGTTGAAGAAACCTTAACTGCCTTAACAATTAATGGAGCTGCTGCTCTAAACAGAGAAGAAACCATAGGGAGTATTGATGTTGGAAAACAGGGAGATATTGTTATCCTGGAATTTCCTTCATATCAATTTATTCCTTATCATATTGGAGTAAGTTGTGTAGAAAAAGTCATTAAGAATGGAAGAGTTGTATTTGATAAGAAAGGAAAGAATAAATTATATGTTGATTGAAAAAAGTTTCAATGATTTCTTAGGGGAGTTAGCTTCTTGCTCTCCTGTTCCGGGAGGAGGGAGTGTTGCGGCCTTAAGTGCAAGTCTTGCCTCTGCTCTAACTGAGATGGTTGCCAATCTAACCATAGGCAAAAAAGGTTTTGAGAAGGTGGAGGAAGAAATGAAAAAGATATCCCGGGAATCATCGAATTATAGGGAGAAATTTTTAAAGGATATTGATAAAGACGCCGAAGCGTTTACCCAAGTTATGGATGCTTTCAAATTGCCTAAAAATACCCAGGAAGAGATTGCGAAGAGAAAGAAAGTTATCCAGGAGGAATTTAAAAATGCTGCCCTGGTTCCCCTTGAGGTGGCTAAAGATACAGTGAAATTAATGGAGCTGACATCAAAGGTTGTGGAAATGGGAAATAAGAATGCTATTAGTGACGGAGCAGTTGCTGCAATGATGGCCAGGAGTGCAGTTCTTGGGGCAATATCCAATGTAAAAATCAATTTACAATCAATCAAAGACGAAGATTTTGTAAACCGGGTTTCAAAACAAGCAAACTCCCTTGAAAAAAAAGTGACTGAAAAAGAAAAGAAAATACTTTCTAATGTAGGTTTATAATAAATACAAGGAACGCCTTTTAATTTGAGGCAGATATGTTGGATGATAGGATGATAAAAGGGTTTAAAGGGGGTTTTATTTTTTATCCTACTCCGGAGGTGGATCACATATCCCATTACTGGAGTTACAGATTTGTCTATTATTTTCCGGAAGGAGAGAATTCGTGTTGTTTAGTGAAATATTAGAGAAGTTATCAAAATCCTAAACAAAAAAAAGTCGGTAGTCTGGCGATCCTGGCTTAACTTTATTTTAGACCCATGACTTTGCGTCCTATTCTTTCGAATAGTTTGCCTTTTATCAACTTTAAAATGAAAATATATTCAATTATAAAAATATTCTTTTGCTATTATTATTCCCTAAATATTTATATCTTTGACTTATAAAGTCTTTTTAGCAAAAGATATTTTTATTTAATTGTCTATATTATTTCTTCAGACTTCCATTAGAAAAGCAAACGAGGTCAATTCGAGAGATTGACTTTTGTTTAAAAAGTTTTTATTATAATATTTATAACACTCCGACCTATATCTTTCCCTCCGGGAAGAGTAGGCGAAAGGGTTTATCGGGTAACTGATATGCCTGCCGTTTGCAAAGGAGATTATTTCTTATTGATTATTTAGAAAAAAATCTAAAGGAGGTTAAGGATATGTTGGGTGGTTACATGGGTAAGATACTTAGAGTTAATCTTTCTACTGGCAAGATTAGTACAGAGCCAATTGATGAAGAACTTGCAAAAAAATTTATAGGTGCAAGAGGCTATGGGGCAAAGATTATTTTTGATGAGGTGGATCCAAAGGCCGATCCACTTGGTCCAGAAAATAAGCTAGTTTTTGCAACAGGTCCTTTGACACTTACTTCTTCGCCTACAGGTGGGAGGTATAATGTTGTAACCAAAAGTCCATTGAATAATACCATTGCAGCTTCAAATTCAGGTGGTTTTTGGGGGCCAGAATTAAAGAAGGCAGGATACGATATTATCATTGTGGAAGGCCAGGCTCAAAAACCAGTTTATTTATCGGTTACTGAAGATAGTGTAGAGATTAAAGATGCTGCTCACCTTACCGGGAAAGATACTGCACAAACCACTGATATGATTATTAAAGAACTTGGTGGAGATAGTAAAATTAAAGTTTCCTGTATTGGGCCAGCTGGTGAGAACCTAGTAAAATTATCATGTGTTATGAATGATAAAGGCCGTGCGGCTGGAAGAACAGGCGTTGGTGCAGTAATGGGTTCGAAAAAGTTAAAAGCCATTGCAGTCAGAGGAAATAAGAGAGCTCCGATAGCACAGCAAGATAAATTTAGAGAAGTCCTAAAAGTTGTGATGGACAAAATCAAAACTAATGCTATTACTTCTCAGGGTTTGCCAACATATGGAACAATGGTTCTAAACAATATTATTAACGAGCATGGAATGTATCCTACAAATAACTTTCAAATGGGTACTTTTAAAGATATAGATAAGGTTTCTGGAGAAAAACTTGCAGAAACATATCTTGTTAAAAATAAGGCATGTTTTGGTTGCCCAATTGGTTGCGGAAGATTAACAAAACTCCCAAACGGTGAAGTAGGAGAAGGTCCAGAGTATGAAACAAGCTGGGCATTTAGTGCAGACTGTGGTATTGACGATCTTGTTTCAGTAATAAAAGCAAACTATATTTGTAATAAAATGGGACTTGATACAATTTCAACTGGAGCAACTATTGCTGCTGCAATGGAATTATACGAAAAAGGGTATCTCAAAGAAGAAGAATTTAAGGGAGAACCTACACCTAAATTTGGCAGTACTGAGGCACTGTTGCACTATATAAAAACAATTGCCCTAAGAGAGGGATTAGGAGACAAGCTTGCAGAAGGTTCCTATGAGTTTGCAAAAGAACATGGTCATCCTGAAATTTCAATGAGCGTAAAAAAACAAGAGCTCCCTGCGTATGATCCCAGAGGAGTACAGGGACATGCGCTACAATATGCAACATCCAATAGAGGTGGATGTCATGTAAGAGGCTATCTTATTTCACCTGAAATTCTTGGATCACCTGAGAAAATTGATCCATTTATAACAGAAGGAAAAGCTCAATGGGTAAAAATATTCCAGGATTTAACTGCACTCATTGATGCAGAGGGGATGTGTCTCTTTACTTCGTTTGCCCTAGGGGCAGATGATTATACAAGCCTCCTTTCAGCGGTAACAGGGGTCAATTATAGTACCGAAGAAGCATTACTGTCTGGTGAAAGAATATGGAACCTTGAAAAATTATGGAACCTTAAGGCTGGACTTACTAAAGCTGATGATACGCTTCCACCGAGATTCCTCAATGATCCCATGTTGGAAGGAGCTGCAAAAGGACAAGTTGTACATTTAGATGTAACGCTTCCTGAGTACTACAAAACGAGGGGATGGAATGATGATGGTATTCCCACTGAAGCCAAATTAAAAGAGCTCAGTTTGGGATAACATCAATCTTTAAAAATTTTGAATCATTAGGATAATAAGGGGAGATTGATTTCTCCCCTTATTAAATTATAAGAAGATGAAAAAAATTAAGCTTAATTATGAAGATTATGTATTAGTAATTCAAAGAAAGAATGACCTAAAAAAGTTATACATTGAAATTACTAATGAATGTAACCTTAACTGTAAAATGTGTTTTAGAAGATTCTGGAAGGACTCTTTAGGTAAAATGAGTTTTGAGCAGTTTCAGGATATATTAAAACAAGCTAAAGAATTGCCTGAGCTTGAAACAATATATCTTGGAGGAATAGGTGAACCAACAATTCATCCAGATTTTATTAAAATGATAAAAACAGTTAAAGAAGCTGGTTATAGATTGGAATTTGGCACAAATGGAACCCAAATCGCTAAATATGCTGATAGCTTAATTAAATATGGAGTTGATAAAATCATCGTTTCCATAGATGCACCAGAACCTGCCATCTATAGGGATATAAGGGGTACAGATTTTTTTAACATTGAAAGTAATATTCTGGCTATCCAAAAAACCAAGAAAGAACTTAGAAGAAGCCTTCCGGAAATAGGTATAGAGGTTGTGGTGATGAAAAGCAACAAAAACCTTCTCTTTGGTATACTTCAGCTTGCAAACAAAGTGGGTGTAAATCATATTCTGTTTTCTAATCTAATCCCGTTTAACAAACTATTGACGAGAGAAATCGTCTATGATGGCTCAATGGATTCTAAAAAACTAATAGATGATTTAAATACCGCAATAGGAAAATACAATGTAAGGCTTGAATTCCCTAAATTTAATTTACAAACAGAACGAATTTGTCAATTTGTTGAAAAAAAATCAACGGTGATAAGGTGGGATGGTGAAGTTGCTCCTTGTTATCGGTTCTTGCATAGTTATGATGAGTTCATTTTTGGAAGGAAAAAGGAGGTTAGGGCTCATTCTTTTGGTAATACTTTCAAGGAAAAACTTTCTGACATATGGACTAGCAAGGACTATGAAGTATTTAGATTTAATGTAAAGAATGCTATTTATCCATCCTGTACAGACTGCTCGCTAATGGATGCATGTAGTTTTACCGAAGATACAGAATTTGACTGTTGGGGGAATAATCCTTCCTGTGCTGATTGCCTTTGGGCAAGAGGTATCACCAAGTGCCCATAGATTAACCGCCACCGATGGGTGGGAATATTGTGATTCGGTCACCATCTTTAAGGGTCGTATTTTCTCCTTGGAGAAAAGCAATATTTCTACCATCTACCAGGTAAATATAATCATTTTTGAGGGAATAATCTTTATTTACAAGCTCTCTTTTCAGGAGTGGGTATTTTTTTATAAGTTCTTTAATTGCCTCTATCACATTAGAGGCTTCGAGAGCCTCGTTATTAGAGCCAATATTTTTTTGGAGTGTGAGAAATAATTTTATCTTTACCTTCGCCATAAGAAAACAATAGCATTGTTAGTAATTTTATGCAAGCATTCGAATTAACATGAAAATAAAGGGGTTCGAATCTTTATTACTATCAGATTGCCAAAATATTTTTTGAAAATTTAAAAGTGTTATAATTATATAAGAAGTTACACAAAAAATTTCCCAAATAAATATGCAGCTGTAGACCCATTTATGTAGAAGATTGCATTATTTTCTATGAAAATTGTTATTACCAAATTAATCGAAATGTAAAAGACAGAAGTTTGTCATATCTTACAATATAAGTTTTTACTTCTTTATTAAAAATCCACATCTTGAGACTATTGACAAAACAAAATGGCTGTGAGAAAATGTTAGGGAATAACTAACTAACTATTGAGGTGCATTTTGAAAGAACATGAGAAACTATTTGATGCATTCAATCGGTTTATGCAGATTAAAACAGAATGCAGACTTCAAATCGTGCATCAATACAATATTGCCAAATTCACCTTGAAACAGATTGAGTACTTGAAGAAATTTGATGGGCGTCAATATGTTACCTTAAGTCAATTAGCTGAAGAATTGAGTTTATCCAAACCATCAATTACCGAAATGGTTAGAAAATTTATTCAGTTGGATTGCATTAAGAAAGAACGATGCAATCATGATGCAAGAGTATATTATCTTTTTCTTACCGATAAAGGGAAAAAGATTGCCAGATTAGAACAGATAGCGAATGAGCAGTTTATTAGAAGAATGGGAAAATCTTTAAATGAAGAGGAAATTAATTTATTGATAGAAATATTTTTAAAAATAGTTTAATTTTTTTAAATTAATAGTTAGGTTAAATATACCTAACAATATAAAAAGTCTGACAAAGAATACAGTTTAATCATCATGGGGATAACAGGAGAAAACAAGAATGATTCTCCAAGAAAAAAAATGAGGTGAAAATGATGACAGTTGACCAATTAAAAGATGAGTTAACCATTATAGCAATTCCTGGGAATGTTCTATTTAAAGGAACAAATAAT
>CAZAJW010000191.1:0-3365 GCA_964485485.1 uncultured Atribacterota bacterium
GGATATGTTTACCGTTAAAAGAGAGGTGAATGAGATATTTGCCGAGTATCTTAACAATGAAGAAAATATATTAATCGAAGGCCCAATGAAGGTTGGAAAGACCAGGCTGGTATTTGATGAATTAAGAAAACTAAAAAATTACTGTGTTTTCTCTTTGAAACAAGAGTCTTTTTCTCAAATCAATAAATTAAGTATCTCTCATACTTTTAATCAGGAAAAAAGGAAACTAATCTGGTTTATTGATGATCTCCAATACTTTTCAAACATTGGAGATGTGCTCTGGACAATGTATGAAAAACTGACAACTCAATTAGGACCGATAGAAGTAATTGCTACTTTACGAACAGATATCGATAACGAGGTGAAATCCCAGCTAATTAAGTATATGACAAGGCTTAAAGTAAAAAAATGGTCGGAACAAGAAGGGCATACATTTGCGAACCATTATGGATATGATATGAAAAAATTTGATGGGACTCCTTTCTCTCTGATCAAACATATCGATAAAATGAATGATCTTTATGAATCATATGTAAGAAACAAAAAATTGAATCGCATTTATATCATGCGATACCTAACGCTTTTGAAGGAGTTTTTAGAATTAGTACAATATGATACGTTAAAAGATACTTACCTTTATTTGAGGGAAAATGCTTCATTGGATGATTTCGAGGTGGCGCTTTTTAGATTGGAACAAGCTGGATTCTTAGAAAGAAAAAGTCACTATGTTTCTTCTTGGGAGCCTTACCTCGAAGAAATTGTAAAAGAAAGAGAGTATAGTCTTTCTCATATGGATTCCGATATGGATAGGATAATAGATATGTTTAAGGATAACAGGGATTCATTAAGACTACTCATTCTTGGTTGGTACTCTTATAGCAGAGAGAGATTTCGCAGAAGTATAGAATGTCATAAAAGTATAATTGCTGTTGAGAAAGATACTGATATAAAAGCAATTGCATACGATAATTGGGGAACTACACTTGTAGCATTAGGTGATTTAAAGAAAGACGAGAATTCATATCTTGAAGCCTGTGAAAAATATGCAGAAGCCATTACATATAGAGAAGATTACCCAGAAGCCTATAATAATTGGGGGTCTGTACTTGTTGAATTAGGTGATTTAAAGAACGACGAGAATTCATATCTTGAAGCCTGTGAGAAATATGCATTAGCCATTAAATATAGAGAAGATTTTGCAGAAGCCTATTATAATTGGGGGACTGTACTTGGTGAATTAGGTGATATAACGACAGACAAAGATTCATATCTTGAAGCTTGTGAGAAATTTGCATTGGCCGTTACATACAAAGAAGATGACGCAGACGCCTATTATAATTGGGGAACTACACTTACTAAATTAGGTGAGTTAACGAAAGACAAAGATTCATATCTTGAAGCTTGTGAGAAATTTGCATTGGCCGTTACATACAAAGAAGATTTTGCAGAAGCCTATAATAATTGGGGAATTACACTTGGTGAATTAGGTAATTTAAAGAAAGATGAAAAAATCTACTTAAAGGCATGTGATAAATTTCACGCTCTCATCGATTATTATAATCTTAAGGAGGATAAAAAGATAATTAATATTATTTTAGGGAAATTCCAAGAGGCATTTATTATTAATATCTTGAATCAAGATTGGGAAAAATCTAGTTATTTTGCTGAATTCATTAATAAGAAAATATTAAGATCCAGAAAAGGTGAATTTTATAATCTGACATCAATTTATATTTCCGGAATATCAAAAATGAGAGGTGATACATTATCAAAAAAAGAAATTAATTTGATTAGAAACAGAAAGGGTTTAATGAAAGAAACAGATATTGTTATTGATGCTATAATAGAGAACAAATATCCGGAATATAATCTTGATGAAATTCCTGATAATGAGTTAGCTTTAAAGGGTGCTGTTTATTTAGCAAAACGTATAACAAAGAATTCTTAGGCAAGATTATCAAAGGCAAGCTTCTAAGATATCGGCTTTCATATCCTTAAATCGTAATGTGACATGCTTCTAAATAGAATAATACCTCTTTTAAATATGGATGGGCAATAGCTTAATACAAACCATTCATAAAGTCCTCTGAATTGACTTCGCTTTTTAGTGCTCTCAATCAAGCTGTTCTTTTGATTTTTTCCCTCATGGTCTGCGCTGGTTCACTTTTAAGTTTTTCCCCACAGGGTCGCTTCACTAAAAACATAAAAGCTCGCTGGCGCGGCTGTCCGACCATGGAAAAAAATCTTATAAAAGAACAGCTTAAAAAGATTGAAGAACTTCTCTCTAAAGCCAATTCACCAGAGGAATATTTATTTTTATTAGGCATGAAAGAAGCCCTTGTGCCTTTCAGATTCATAATAGAGCTAAAAGGAGGTACCGTTTAAAATGGAAGCAACTTTTTGTGAAACAAAGGCTGGATTTGGCTACAAGATCTGCATAGATGGAAAATGGATGTATGCAAGCAAGCGTCAACTATTGGATGTAATACGCCAAAAAGGAAAAGCCTGTGTTTTCAGATCCATAGAAGAAGATGATGAGGATTAAGCATCCTTAATGTATTTTCTTCTTTTTTTCTTCTTTTTTTCTTTATTTTTTTTCTTTATTTTTGAAATCAAAAAATAGAAAGGGAGTAACATCGAGATAACATGTGCCGTTTGTAATCGTACGTATGCACTGTTGATCATGGATGAGAAGACGAAAGGAATTTGGGTCTATCCAAATTCTGAGTAAAGGGTGAGGGTGATGAGCTTAATAACCACCCTTTCATATTTTTCTAAAAGGGAACAATCAACCATTTCAGAGATGGTCAGAGATGAATATTGTGGTAGAGAGGTACGCTGATGAAATAGGGGAATCTTTAGTTTTATATGCGTATTTTATATTTTCGTAAAGCGAAAACCATAAAAATAAAGGCTCCAGGATGTCGCCTTTCATTTTAAGGTCTTCGGTCCCACAGGGACTCCTAATGCCGCCGCCTGCGGCTCAGCTTCGCTTCGCCGCCCCAGTAAGATAAGAGGGTTAAAGGAATGAGGTTCACACAAAGCATGATTTCATGGTAATGCTTTATTTCCAGAGGTTTTAATCAATAGAAACAATGAGTTATATTTATTTTCAGGGGGGAGAGGGAGGAAATGGAAACAGGAAATGGAAATAAACAACCCTATCCTTGTACAACGCTTATTACTGATCTCAGGCCTTTTCGCCAATAATGACAAAGGACCTTAACGACTGGACAGCTCAGCCAAAGATCAAACAGATACTTCTTCTATTTTCCACGCCCAGGACTCCAAGGCAGGTGGAAAAAGCCCTTGGCATACAAAAGATTAAGATGAAACCATTTCTGAAAAAAAAGCTTGTTGAAATT
>CAZAJW010000192.1:0-6414 GCA_964485485.1 uncultured Atribacterota bacterium
GCCACCTATGGTCTTTACCTTTCCGAAAATGTTACTTTCGCTATTACAGCAGCGACTACGAGTGGTTATACAATGACTGCTACTCATTCCAAAGGGAACAAGACCTTTACACTTACAGGCCCTGGAGGAGCAATTACTTCGTAAACTGTAATCTTCAAAAAGTATTGGTGACTTATTTGACGCAGCCCCCGATGCTTTCCCATCAAGTTTAGGGTATCACCTCTCCCTCGCCTGTGCTATTACTGTTCTTATCCAGGTATACTTTTAGTGAAGAGATAAGAGGTTTTTTCTTGAGATATACTTTTGATAGAAGCCTTAGAAGAACCTTCTTGTCAACCTGTATTTTGTCGAATTTCTCTCCTTTTTCTATTATTTCTTCCAACAAGACACGAAGGTCAGTGTCTTTTGATATCTCTATAAACTGTTCGAGTGATCTGTCTGCTTGCACATTCATTCCTTTTATTAAGTATATTTCGGAAAGGTAAAGCAATACCCTTGCGTCGTGAGGGGCTAGTTCTTGAGCTCTTTTATATTGGATGAAAGCCTTACCATATATCCCTTTTTTTCTATAAGCATATCCCAGCCTTAATAGAGTGGAGAAATTATCAGGCTTTAATTTAAGCGCTATCTCCAATTGCTGGATCGCCTCTTCAATTCGGTCCATTTTTAACAGTAAAAACCCGAGGTTACTATAGGCCTGGTGTAGATTCTTATTATATCGAATCGCTTCATTAAATTCGTATATAGCTTCTTCACCACGTCCCTTTTCTGCCAATAGTACCCCTTTATTATTGTGCATTGTTGGTAAAGGGGGATATATTCGTTCAGTCTTGAGATAGTATAAGAAGGCTTTATCTTTTTGTCCCATTTTATGATACTCTACGCCGATATTATAAAGGGTCAGGTGCTTATCTAGCGGATTAATGACAATCTTTTTTTGTAAAGCCGTAAGATAATGAGCCAATGCCTCTTTGTGCATGTTTTTTTCGCCATAATATTTTCCGAGATTGTGCCAAGGACGCCAGAGCTCAGGTGCTTTTTCTGTCGCAGCCATCCAAAGGCTTTCTTCAGTTTTCCAAAGGGCATTACGTATAAAAGTAGCATGCCCCTGGCCAATAATTACGCAAATAATAAAGATTATAATTACTATTTGGAGTGGTTTTCTGGAAGAGTAATACTTGATTGCTTTTAGCAACAGGACGGCCACAGGGATAAAGAGCAACATGGAAGGGATATAGTTTCTGTGTTCAAATACTAATTCAAGGGGAAGAAAAGAAGATTCAATGAGATGGTTTAAGAAAAAGAAGATTATGCTAAATGCAATAAAAGAATGTCTCCTTGATAGATAAAACGCAAAGAACAATATTACGACTATGAATAAAATAGAAAATAAAGTAGTGGGTGGGCTTAGTAATGTTTTCGAAATGGTTACATCATGGTCTATAGATAGCCTCATAGGCATAGGATAATATATGAGGGAGAGATAAAAGAGGATAATCCTGGGTTCTGAAAGCAATCTTTCCTTTAAGTTAAAGCTCCTTTCTCTATAGAGACTTAGTATGGATGGGTCTTGATCAGAGAGAAAATAATAGGTTATCCCAATGCATATGATCAGAAAAATAATTAAAGAAGCAGGTTTAACATTTTTTTTCAGAGTTTCTTTTGTGAGACCTTGGATAAGAAAAAGATCAAAAAGATATATACTTACGGGAAGCATGAATGCATTTTCTTTACTTCCCATTGCCATAAGTCCTGCGATGACACACAAACCAAGAAAGATGATTTTTATGTGGGGTATTTCGGCTCTTCTCGCTTTCATGTAAAAGTATATAGAGATGATATAAAACATACCGGCCATGCTCGCCATACGCTGAATAATGTACGTTACTGCCTGTGTTTGTATAGGGTTAGATGCCCACAAGAGAGATGCCAGAAGTGCGATAGAAAAGGAGTGATTACTATATTTTTCTTTTATGATAGGGAGGTTTAAGGAATTGTATATAAAGAGAAATAGAAAAACGGCTGTGATATAATGGATAATTACGTTAACTAAATGGTAACCAAACACTTTATCCTTGCTGAAGTAATAATTAAGGGCTAAACTAAAAGATGAAATAGGCCGATACAGTTTCTCTGGTTGCTTAGGTAAGGAAAAAAATGTCTTTTTAATGTTTTGCCAGTTAAGCTCGGTAAGATGCAGCTGTCCGTTCTTAAGGATTTTTTCATCGTCAAAGTGCCACGAGGAATGAAATGTGTTGGAATATGTAGTGAGAATTATGATAGACAAAGCAATAAAGGCAAAAACATACTTACGGCAACTTGATAGATTTCCTTCTGGTTGGAGATTTAGAATTCCCATAATTTCCTCTTATTCAGTAAAGGGATAATGTAAGTTTGTTTCAACCAAGCACGCAATATAAAAATAGAATACTTCCATTTTTGGTCCTTTGTGTATTAATAACAGCCTCCTATCTACCCACCTTTTCAGGTGAGTTTATACTGGATGACAGACCTCTGGTCAAGGATAATCTTTTTATTAGAGAATTTAGCAGGCCAGCTTTTTATCTTTCCCATGAGGACGGTGTGAGTGATGAGAGTATTCCTGGCTATCATACCGGCTATTATCGCCCCCTTATAAACCTATTTTATACGATCGATTATAAAATATGGGGAATGAACCCTTCAGGGTTTAGAACAACAAACCTCATGCTGCATCTATTAACCTGTATAATGCTTTACCAATTCCTCAGGAAAATGTTGGGCAAAAGCTTTATACCCTTTTCAGTCACACTTCTGTTTGGTCTTCACCCAGTAAATACAGAGTCAGTAGCTTTCGTTAGCGCAAGAAACAACATCCTGGTTACCCTCTTTTCTCTGATATCATTATATTACTACCTGAAGAATTCTAAAGAGAAAAAGATTTGGGCCGGATTGTTTTCATATTTTTCATTTTCGATGGCACTTTTGTGTAAAGAATTTGCAATCATGCTTTTGCCTATATTCTTTTTATACAATAGCCTTGTTGTAGAAAACAGAAAAATTCTTAAGGATGAAATTTTAAGCTATATCCCCTTTATTCTTATACTATTCTTCTATTTTATACTGAGAGCTAATGTTATTGGATCTGCGTTGACACCTGTTTCTGCAACTGATCCTTGGAAGAGTCTTTATTTTGTCCCACTTTTGATGATATATAACTTGAAACTGATTCTCATTCCGTACAGTTTACACAGTTTTATCATTCAGTATCCTGATAATTATTTGAGTTGGAAGGCCCTTGCTGGTTTTATTTGCCTTGGGTTTTTAGCCTTTTTTTTGTGGAGAGAGAGAAAAAATAAGATTTTCTTATTCTCTTTTGTTGCTTTTTTTATAGCACTGTTTCCAGTTCTTAATATCCTTCATACCTCAGCAGTGACAAAAGTATCCATGAGGTGGCTTTATTTCCCTATGATATTTTTATCTTTTTCTTGTGTCTGGTATCTTGAAAAATTAATAAAGGTAAATCGTCTCTTTGTCATGATTGGCCTCAGTACAATAATAATTTATTATGGAACATATTCTTACGTTTTAAATAGAAATCTCTGGCATGATGAAGATACCTTTTTTAAACAAGAAGTGTTACATTTTGATAATCATTATTATGTTGGTGGGTTGGCTGATAGTCTCTTTGAAAAGGAAAATTACAAGGAGGCCGGGAAATATTTTCAGATAGCTATCAAAAAATACCCACGGGATGCCAACAATTACATAAATTACTCAGCACTATTAATTGATACCGGCAGGCCTGATGATGCTCTATCGTATCTTGATAAGGCAAAACTATTAACCATGACCCATAATGAGCGTGGTGAATGGTTCAATAACATGGGAATGGCCTATTTTCAATTAAAAGAACAAGGTAAGGCAGTAGAACATTTTCTGAAAGCCGTTCACTTTAACCCTAAAGAACACCAGTTTTGGGCTAATCTCGGAGGAGCGTATGGGTCAGTGGGCGATTATGAAAACTCTGTTTCTGCATTGAGAAAGGGTCTAGATATTTCAGAAGATTCCATTCAATTGAGGAAGAATCTCGCAGTTACTTATATGAAAATGGAAGATTATGAGAAGGCAGTTATAACTCTTGAAAAAATTTCAGATCCTGAAATGAAAAAAAACAGGGATATACAAGGGTTATTACGCAAGGCTCGTAATAAATTACTGAGCAAGGAGTATTGATTTTTTATGTTACCAAGCAGACCATAAACGCCTCTGCATTAGAGAGGCACTATGAGGAGGCAGAGGTTTACTGAATAGTTTATGCTAAATGGAAAAAAAATATTCGTTGTCCTTCCGGCCTATAATGCCGAAAGTACATTAGAACAAACATACAGAGAAATCCCGCTGGATATTGTAGATGGGGTATTACTCGTAGATGATGGGAGTGCTGACAGAACAGTATCCTTGGGAAGAAAATTGGGGATTCAAGTTATTCTACACAAGCAAAATTATGGATATGGGCGTAATCAGAAGACCTGTTATCAAGAGGCATTAAGGCGGAGTGCCGATATTGTGATTATGGTCCATCCCGATTATCAATATACTCCTAAATTGATTACAGCTATGGCCAGCATGATTGCCTTTGATGTGTATGATGTTGTTTTAGGCTCCCGCATTATTGGAGGGAAGGCCCTTAAAAGTGGAATGCCCATGTATAAATATATCGCTAACCGTTTTTTGACTGCCTTTGAAAATATGATTGTTGGAAGCAAATTATCAGAATTTCATACGGGTTATCGAGCGTTTTCGAGAGAGGTTCTTGAGAACTTACCCTTATATAATAATTCTGACGATTTTGTTTTTGATAATGAGATGCTGGTTCAGATCATTTATTTTGGCTACAGGATTGGTGAGGTATCCTGTCCTACCAGATATTTTAATGAGGCTTCTTCAATAGGTTTTAGAAGGGCTGTTAGATATGGCATTGGAGTAGTAATGACTGCCGTAAAATATCTTCTCCATCGACTGAAACTCCGTCAAGACCCGCTCTTTAATCCTCAGACCAAAGAATCCATGCATAGTAATGGGTCACAAAATGAACAGTAAAGGATTGAGTCCCTGCCCCTTGTGTCATGGATTAAAGGCGAAAGTTTTATTTTCGTCGACAACAGATTTTTCAAAATTTTATCTTGTACAATGTAAGACATGTGGTTTGACCCGTACATTCCCTTTTCCCGATGATGAAATCCTCCGGATGCATGATATTCATTCTTACTATGGTACGGATATAAATAAGTTTAGCCCGCATGTTCAAAAAATCAGAAACTTCATAATGCGTGTGCGGGCAAAACGCTACCTATCCTTGATTCCAGGCTCTACGCAAACGCCAAAAATCTTAGATGTAGGCTGCGCGGAAGGGCGCCTTTTGCAGTCATTTCTGGAGTATGGCTGCCAGTGTTGGGGTATTGAACATCCTTCTTATCCCGCACAAAGATTTCTTGACACCGACCGCATAAGATATCTACAAGGTGATTTAAATACGATAAATCTACCGGAAGGTGTATTTGATCTTATTTTCATATGGCATGCACTGGAACATATGGATAGCCCCAGGATGGTTATGAGTCGATTATATACATTGCTTGCCTCAAATGGTGCCATAATAGTTGCAGTTCCAAATTTTTCAAGTTTGGAAGCCCGCAGTTTTAGAAGATACTGGTTTCATTTAGACATTCCCTGGCATAAATATCATTTTAACAAGAGATCATTGGAATATGTAATAAGGAAAAATCACTTAAGAATTATTAAAATGAGTACCTTCTGTTTTGAACAGGGGCCGTTCGGCCTTGTCCAGAGCCTTCTTAATGCGCTAGGCTGTCCACATAATGAATTCTATGAAGCCCTAAAGGCTATGCGGAATCATAGAAGATCCGTGCACATAGTTATTCAATTTTTATTTGTGCTTGTTTTGCTCATTCCCGCATTTTTCGTTAGTCTAATAACTGCATTTCAAGGAAGAGGTCCGGTAATAAAGGTAATTCTCAAGAAATGAACCAGAAAACGAATATATTCTACGGTGCGGTCTTTCTTCTGGGGGTTCTGGCAGTCCTAATCGGTTCAATCCTTATCCTTTCCACTGTCCCCCCAGTGAGTAAGGATGCGCTTGTTCACCATTTGGCTATCCCCAAACTTTATCTCAAGCATGGTGTAATGTATGAAATCCCATTCATGGCCTTTTCATACTATCCCATGAATCTGGATGTTTTGTATGCGATTCCCCTTTATTTTGGCAATGATATCATTCCAAAATATATTCATTTCAGCTTTGCCTTGCTTACCGCCTGGCTCATATTCAGTTATCTCAATCGCCGAATCAATGCTATGTATGCGCTATTGGGCGTAGTTTTTTTCCTTTCTATTCCTATTATTGTGAAGCTT
>CAZAJW010000193.1:0-5233 GCA_964485485.1 uncultured Atribacterota bacterium
AATAATGAAACCCCAGACTATTGGACTGGAAAGTAATCAATTGGTATTAGGCAAGCATTCAGGTCGAAACGCTTTTAAAAATCGCTTATCAGAATTAGGGTATACTGTGGACAGAGAAAAATTGAATAAATCTTTTGAACAGTTTAAATTGCTGGCAGATAAAAAGAAGGAAATTTACTCTGAAGACCTTGTTGCTCTCATGTCTGAGGTACTAATTGAAGATTTTTCTGATTTATATGAATTAAAGTATTTTCATATTAATACCGGTAATAGCATTCTGCCAACTGCAACTGTTAGACTAGTAAAGGAAGAGAAAATTTTAGAGGATGCCGCCTGTGGTGATGGACCTGTTGATGCAGTATTTAATGCTATTGATAGAATTACCGGGGTAAAAGTAAAATTATCAGATTATTATATAAGAGCATTAACCAGAGGCAAAGATGCACAGGGAGAAGCTGTTGTTGAAATAAAAGACAATGGCTATTCTTTTGTCGGGAAAAGTACCAGCACAGACACTTTGGAAGCAAGTGTAAAGGCTTACCTAAAAGCAATCAATAGAATGATTTATTATAAGTCGAAAAAGAAATAAAATATTAAGATATATCAAAAGCTCTTAATTTATGCAGAAATGAGGTTTCTATATCATGGCTAAAACAATAGCTGAAAAAATACTTCAGAACCACTGTGACAAGAAAAACATCGAGAAAGGTGAAATTATTAAAGCAAAAGTAGATTTTGCTTTTGCTAATGATGTTACTGGACCAATTGCTATCAATGTTTTTAATCAAATAGGCTTAAAGGAAGTATTTGATAGAGGTAAAGTAACTTTTATTCCAGATCACTTTACACCAAACAAAGATATCAAATCAGCTAGACAGGCAAAAATGATCAAGGAATTTTCTCGCTCACAAGACCTTACTTATTACTTTGAAGTCGGACAAGCTGGTATCGAACATGCCTTATTACCAGAGAAAGGATTAATATTACCAGGACAATTTATTATTGGCGCTGATTCTCATACTCCGACCTCCGGGGCATTAGGGGTATTTGCTATTGGCGTAGGCAGTACTGATTTGGGTGTTGCTATAGCTACAGGAGAAATTTGGTTAAAAGTACCCGAAACTATAAAATTTATTTATCATGGGAAGTTAAATAAATGGGTTGGAGGAAAAGACCTAATTTTATATACTATTTCACAAATTGGTGTAAATGGAGCAAATTATAAAGTAATGGAATTTAGTGGAGAAGTGATTGAGCGATTATCTATGGATAACCGCTTTACTATGTGTAATATGGCCATAGAGGCTGGTGGAAAGAGCGGTGTAATCGAAACTGATCAAATTACGGTCAATTATTTAAGAGAAAGGACAAACCAATCATTTTTAGAGATAAAAAGTGATGAAGATGCTGAATATCATAAAATAATAGAGTATAATGTTGCAGATATTGAACCCCAAGTGGCCTTCCCACATTTACCCAGCAATGGGAAACCTATCAGCGAAGTAGGCGAAATACGGATAGACCAGTCTGTAATAGGTTCATGCACCAATGGTAGAATTGAAGATCTAAGGATTGCTGCACAAATTTTGAAGAATCATAAAATTGACCACAAAGTTAGATTAATTATCATTCCAGCAACACAGCAGATTTACTTGAATGCCATGGAAGAAGGTCTATTGAAAATATTCATTGAAGCTGGAGCAGTTATCAGTCCTCCGACTTGTGGACCATGTTGTGGTGGATTTATGGGAGTTTTAGCAAATGGAGAAAAAGCCATTTCAACGACTAACCGTAATTTTATAGGACGTATGGGGGATATTGAAAGTGAAGTATATTTGTCTAGCCCAGCAGTAGCTGCAGCTTCAGCAATAACAGGGAAAATATCTCATCCAGAGGAGGTAATATCATAATGATACTGGAAGGAAAAATATGGAAGATGGGAGATAATATTGATACCGATGTTATTATACCGGCTAGATACCTAACCACTTCGAATCCAGAAGATTTAGCCATTTATTGTATGGTAGATTATGATAAAGATTTCACTAAAAAAATAACACCAGGAGATATAATTGTAGCTGGTGATAATTTCGGTTGTGGGAGCTCTAGAGAACATGCACCGATTGCCATTAAAGCTGTAGGCATTTCATGTATCATTGCAAAATCTTTTTCACGTATCTTTTTTCGGAATGCTATTAATATAGGTTTGCCAATCTTTGAATCTAAAGAGATTTTTGAAAATTCTCAAGAAGGAGATATTCTTCAAGTAAATGCAGATAAAGGTGTAATTATAAACATGGATAATAATGAAAAATTTAAAATAAATCCTCTACCTGAATTTATCAGGAAGATTATTTCTTCCAAGGGACTCGTTGAATATACAAAAAAAGAAGTAAAAGGGAAAATATGAAATGATTTCAAATAAAATTAGAGATATATTCTATTATATTTCCTTTAAATATATAGACAGTTAATGATATTATTGTATTATTGTTTTAGTTATTATATTTCAACTATACAAGTATAAAAAATTATATCATAGATATATTGGAGACCTGGTCTTGAGAAATAGAATTGCTGTCATGAGTTATAGTAAGTTAACGAATGTAATTAGAGAGACAATTAATCCGGATGAATTTAAAAAGCTTATCATTATAGAATCAAGTTTTAATAAAACTAAAAAAATTGCAATAAACCTTTGGCAAAAAGAGAAGATTGATGTATTTGTATGCGGGGGAAGCAATTTACAGATGATTAAGGATAGTATTTCTGCTCCCATTGTTCCAATAAATGTATCTGGATTTGATATTATGGATAATCTCATTAAAGCAAAAATAAGGGGAAATAAAATTTTTATTATTTCTTATAAAAAGAGCATTGCAAATAAATTTGTACATAAGGGAATATTTAATGTAGATGTGGATGAGAAATGCTATAGCAACATTTCTGAGTTAAACATGATGTTAAAAGATCTTGCAAAAATAAAGGGTGTTATCATCATTGGTTCTAGTTTAGTGTGTGATATGTGTGATGAGATGAACTTACAGTCTATACTCATCTATTCTTCCGATAGCATCAGAAACGCCATTAGTCAGGCAATACAACTTCAAGAGTCTATCCAAAAAGAAAAATATAAGTTAAATCAATTTAATGCAATTCTAAATTTTACATATAGTGGCATTATTGCTACTGATAAGAACAATATCATTCAGATATATAATCCAATGGCAGAGAACATTATCGGAATTCCAAAAAAGTATATTGTTGGAAAAAATGCCAATAAAGTAATTGAGAATACCAGATTATCAGAGGTTTTAAATTCGAAACAGCAGGAAATAGATCAATTACAAAGGTTGAATAATAAAACGGTCCTGACAAGTCGAGTACCAATCCTAGTTGAGGGACAAATTGAAGGCGTTGTTGCAACTTTTAGAGATGTCAAATCAATTGAAGAATCAGAGCATAAAATTAGGAAACAATTATACTCAAAAGGTTTAGTATCAAAATATACTTTTCACGATATAAAGGGTGAATCACAGGCAATTGGAAGATGCATCGAAATATCCAAGGAATACGCAAAGAACAATTTTACAATTTTGATTAGTGGCGAATCTGGAACAGGGAAAGAATTATTTGCCCATAGCATTCATAATCACAGCGAAAGAAAAAATGAAGCCTTTGTTGCAGTTAATTGTGCCGCACTTCCTGAAAATTTATTGGAATCCGAGTTGTTTGGTTATGTTGGAGGTGCATTCACCGGGGCAAAAAAAGAGGGAAAGATTGGACTGTTCGAGTTAGCTCATAATGGAAGTATTTTTTTAGATGAAATAACAGAGGCACCTTTAAGTATACAGTCCAGGTTATTAAGGGTGATACAGGAAAAAGAAGTTATGAGATTAGGGAGTGATCGGGTCATTAAAATTGATGTCAGAATTATTTCAGCTACGAATAAGAATTTGTGGAAAGAAGTGGTAAAAGGAAAATTTAGGGAAGATTTATATTATCGATTAAGTGTCTTGGAATTGAAAATACCACCTTTGAGGGCAAGAAGAAAAGACATACCTGTCATTTCAAGGGAATTTATACGAGATCATTTCCAGAATATATATTATAGCTATAAAGATAAATGGGAAGCTATTTTTATGAATCTGCAGAAATATGAATTCTATGGGAATGTAAGAGAACTATACAATGTCTTAAAAAGATTAGCAATTCTAATACAAAAAAAGGGAGAGTATTCTGTAAGGGATTTAATAGATTTGACGTATGATGAGAAAGAAAAGATCTTAATAGAAGAAGCAGGGAGAAGGAAAAAGGGTGAGATTGAAGATATTTTGACAATGTTAAATAAAAAAAATTGGGATAAAGGTGAAGCAGCGAGAGAATTAGGTATAAGTAGAACAACCTTATGGAGAAAAATGAAGATCTATGGAATAGAATAATACCGAACTGTTGTTACACAATTGTTGCAGAGAAATGTAACAAATATTAAACATCATGATATTCATATATAAGGATAACTGGTAAAATTAGGCATATTTGTATTGGCACGTGTCTGGTACAAAACTTGCTTATATTTATAGTATAGTGAATCATAAATTATATTATAAAATATAATAAGGAGAAAATCGTGCGAAGAACAACAAAACTTAAAAAATTATTACAAGTTAAAGAAATATTAATTGCGCCAGGTGCTTATGATGTCTTTAGTGCTAAAATGATTGAAAAAATTGGATTTCAGGCTGTATATATGACTGGTTACGGAACGTCAGCGAGTGTTTTGGGTCAACCTGATGTCGGATTATTGTCAATGACCGAAATGGCAAAAAGAGCTGGTGATATTGCCAAAGCAGTAAATGTACCTGTTATTGCTGATGCAGATACAGGATATGGTAATCCTTTAAATGTAAGAAGAACAGTTATGGAATATGAAAGAGCAGGGATTGCTGCTATCCAATTAGAAGATCAAGTTTTTCCTAAGAAATGTGGGCATATGTTAGGAAGAAAAATAATACCAAAAGAAGAAATGGTTCAAAAAATAAAAGCTGCTTGTGATGCAAGAGAAGATAAAGACTTTATCATTATTGCCAGGACTGATGCCAGAACTAATTATGGATTAGAAGAGGCTATTGACAGAGGTAGGGCATACCAAGAAGCAGGGGCTGATTTGATATTTATTGAATCACCCGAGAATATTGAGGAAATGAAAATAATTAACAACTCATTTTCTAAT
>CAZAJW010000194.1:0-32019 GCA_964485485.1 uncultured Atribacterota bacterium
GCCATTAAACTAAATTTGACAAATATTCCAAGTAATATTATATTTATAGTCGATATCCAAAATAATTTTAAGGAGACTATATATTATTATGCAATTCATTCGAAAAAACTTAAAACCTATTCTTCTAATTATCGTTGTTGCTTTTATTGTCTCAATATTTTATGGCCTCGGTCAATACCGATCTTCTGATAATAATCAACAAAGTGCAGGTGGGTTAATTGCAGAAGTTAACAATACCGGGATTAGCTACCAGCAATGGCAAAATGCCTTTTCAGGTTTTATCTCCCGTTATGATAATCAAGCACTATCTAATATGACCGATCAGACATTAGCATCTATTAAAAATAGCGTTACAGAACAGCTAATTAATTCAATACTTTTGTATCAATATGCTCAAGATAAAAATATTGAAATTCCAGAAAATGATATTAATGAAGAAATTGAGACGGTCAAAAACAATTTTGATTCAGACACAGAATTTAATGAAGCATTAAAAAGAAATAACCTAACTCTCAACCAGTTAAAAGATGATATAATCAGACAGTTGATGATTGGAGAAGCAATTGAACGGGAATATGAAGAGATTGAAATAACCGATGAACAGATATCCGAATACTATGAAGAGAATAAAGAAGATTTCTTTGAACCGGAAAGAAGAAAAATCAGACATATCTTGGTTGAAGATAAAGAAGAAGCTCAAGAATTATTGAATCAAATAAATGACGGGATGGTTGATTTTGAGAAATTAGCCAGAGATAAATCAATCTGTCCTTCTTCGGAAGAAGGTGGGGACTTAGGCTATATTAGCCGTGGACAAATGGTGGAAGAATTTGAAACAGCTGCTTTTTCTCTGCAAATTGGAGAAATGAGCAACATTGTGGAAACTGAATACGGATACCATATTATCAAGTGTGAAGACATAAAAGAAGAGCATCAGCCAAGCTTTGAAGAAGCACGGGAAGATATAGAAAATGTTTTGAAATCCCAAAAGCAAAATGCTGCAATTGAGGCCCTTTTAACTCAATTAAGAGAAGATTCTGATGTAATAATTCACTATGATTTCACTTCAGAATTAGAGACAACTGAACAATCAGATGCTGAAGAATTTTCAGAAGAAATTGAACTCGAAGAAAATGAGAACCAACAGGAAGAAGAAACAGCAGAAGAAGAAATAACATCAGATAATTAAAAAAATAAATAATAAGTTTATTACAATTACAAAGGCCTCATATTTTTTGCAGAATATGAGGCCTTTTACATCATTAACATCATTAATCATTTTCCACTTTCCCTTCTATTGGCAAGTTTATAACATCAAAATAAGCTAAAACGTTTTCTATACATTGATAATGAAAATAAACTCTTTTTTTATAATCCATTTTATTACAAGTTTCGAAGGTAATACCATATATTTCAAGAAGATTCAAGGCTTCATAGGTACTGCTTCCGGCTATCGGCTTTACAATAACATCAAACATAGCTTCCGGGGAAACAATACTGCTGTTCAATTTATTAACAAGATAATTGGCTATTTCCTGTAAAAAATTATTATTATCATCAAGCACAATAGTCTGTCCATAAAAAGAACTATTTTTATTGTAATAATCGGCTGACTCGTGCAAATCCAAAAGAAAATTAATTTCGTTATTTTTCATAATTTTAAAAATTTCGCCAGCCAATCTTTCGATTCCCTCTGATGCAGGGTCACCTGGATAATTACGGTTTAAATCTTCTTCCGGAGACAATGCCCGTACCCTGTGTTCAATGGCTTCTTTGTTGGCTTCTGGGATAATGATAACTGTCCCCCTCTCAAGCTTAATATTTTCCATATACTGTTTTAATGCCTCAATGCCCGCCAATTCATCTCCATGAACTCCTGCCATAATCATTACAGTGGGTCCTTCTTGTTCAGAACGATAAAAATAAGCAGTAGTCTGGTTATTTGTATCCTTACAAACGATAATCTCCGTTCTAAGCAATGACTCAGAATCATTAGTTAAACCTAAAGAAAACAACATCTGCAAAAGAATACTTAAAATAACTAGAATGGATAAATAATTTCTTTTTTTTAAAAACATATGATTACTTATATTCATAAAAAATAAGCCAAACTTTTAATATATTGGTTAATCTATCAATATTTTCTGTGGAACACTAACATACTGGTCCTTAGAAATAAATTCCATATTTTCACCCCCGGAATCAGTTATCACCCGATAGGTTTTTATGCTATAGCCGGGAATACCCTCCTGTAATACCCTATCACCGGCATATTCCATATTTTCTCTTTTTATTTCTATTGTATCGAAGTCATGTATTTCCTTGTCCCTGGTTATAATTGTAATATTTTTATCTAATAACTTTTCTCCATATATAGTCACTATTAGGCTACTTTCCTTAATCTCACAAAATATTACAATTGCTTGTTCTAATGAATTCTTAAATTTTAAATCTTTATATCCATAGAATATAGCAGCATCCCGTCCTAAGGGAACATAATTTGTTGCATCTCCATATATAGAATGATTGTACCTTTCAATTATTTGCAGATTAGCAAGTAAAGCTGCATTATACAATGTTGTAGATACCTGACAGATACCACCACCATAACCACTTGTAAATTGACCATTAGAAATAATAGTGCTTTCTTTGTAACCATCTTCTCTCTCAGCAGGTCCAATTAACTGATTAAATAAAAAATTCTCCCCCGGTCTCAATATAATACCATTTATTTGATCAGAGGCTTTCTTTATATTATATAATGTATTTTTTTCCTTACCCTGTAAAGTAGTTTCAAAATTGCTGATTACCTGGTTAATTCCTATTTGCGAAAGTAGCTCTATGGTTGAAATATCGGGTTGATAAAATTGAACAGGCAATGTAACTATTTCAGGGTAATCCATATTGATTGAATTAAAGATACTTTCTTGTATATTTTTAGATAAATCTTGTCGCTTTATTTCGATACCAACTTGGGCAGGAATTACTCTATTTGATGTCAACTCTGCATCCCTCCGGGGCTGTTCAACACTAGATTGAAGCTGAGCTAGAATGGTTTCGAAATGCTCTTCATCAAAATCTAGATAACTTGGAAGCGGGTAATTTTGCCTTATTAATAGTACTCTCTCTTTTAATCTTTGCCACAGCGTACCACGTCGGGCAATAGCATAAGCTTCGTCTATCAACTTTTCTACATCTACGGAAGCAGCAAGATCTTCTTCTGGAATAATACTATTTTCAATAATATTATACTTAATAACAATTGGTTTTGATAATATGTCCTGGACAATGGGAATTAATATATTATTTGCCTCGGATTTATTTAACTTCCCTATATTTTTATGTAGTGCTATAACATTAGGATAAATTCTCCCCCTATAAATTAACAAATCAATAGAATAAATAATAAAAAATGTAAAAATAAGTACTAAAATGGATAAAATTATTTTTTTGTATATTCCATTATTTTTAGATTTTGATTTTACATTTCTATAGTAATTGCGCTGATACACCTATATCTCCTTTTTTAATTTCATTAGAAATTTTAAATATATAAAATAAAGTTCATTGAAAATACCATAATTTTAATATATAATAAAATTCAATTCAATAATCTTGCGGGAATAGCTCAGTTGGTAGAGCGTTGGCTTCCCAAGCCAAAGGTCGCGGGTTCAAACCCCGTTTCCCGCTCCATTTTTTGTAGTTTTTGCCCTATCATAATGATTATTCTTGCAATTAACCAAGCAATTTATTAATAACATCTTCTCCTTTTAGCATAAGGAAAATAATATAAAATAGCATTGCCACTAAAAAACCCAGTAATATCCTACCGTAAAGGATCGGTATCTTATATTTTTCATTATCTGTTCTCATCAATCTAACCACAAATTTAGATAAAACAACTATTACAAATACCAATATTACCAATAAATATATCTCTTCATTCATTCTCTTAGTCCCCCGCTTTACTTGATGACTATGACAAAGTAAATATTACACCCACATAGAGGGTAGCTTGAAGAACCCCTAAAAGAGGTCTAAACTTTTCTTGCTTATTCTTTTTCTGCTTTTTTCTTATATTTTAACTGAATGTATCTAAGCAATATAACTGCCTGTTTTAGACTTCAGGTGAAAAATTGTCAGATGGCTCTCTTCATCTTTTTTATGGTAAAACTAAGTTGATATTATGGCATTAAACATTCAATTTTTTAATCCATTTTTCTATATCATGATTATATTGATTTTTTCTGCCTTCTAATTCTAGTGAAATATTGGTTATAGAGATGTAATTATTACAAATTGCCCCATAGTCACTGTTTTCATCCACAATTCCCTCAGGCTGACTTCCTTCAATCCAATAATATTCTTTGTTGTCAGTCTTATAAATATTTTTTATGTATTTTTGATGAAATACCTGTGCAAGCTTGGTCAGTTTAACTCCTTTTATCTTAGAGTATTCGACATTCGGAATATTAATATTTAAAAAATGTGGTTGCTTATAAACTTCTGAAGGTAAGGTTTTAATGATTTTCTCTATCATTTTAATAGCTGAGGAATAAATCGGGGTTTTTTCTTTCTTTTCAATAGATATGGCAATAGAAAAAACATTATGAAAAGCACCTTCCATGGCAGCACCAATGGTTCCCGAATAAAAAATATCCCGTCCTAAATTTAGACCGGCATTTATTCCGGAGATAATCAGATGGGGCTTACCATCCCCAAACATTTTTTCCAATCCAACAACAACACAATCAACAGGTGTTCCGCTTAAGGCATATCCACTAGAATATTGGCTGGACCAAATTTTTTCGCAGCTAATAGTTTGGTAAATACTTGTAGAATGTCCCGAACCACTTCTTTCCCGATCAGGGGCAATAACTATGACTTTTCCAAAATTCTCCATGCATTTTCTTAATTCTTTTAAGCCTTTTGCATGTATGCCATCATCATTTGTTAATAATATTTTCAATGCAATGTTCCTGTTCTATTTTTGATTTCTCTGGCTGCAACAACACCGGACATTGATGCTTGAACCAATCCTCTAGTAATTCCCGCTCCGTCACCAATTGCAAAAAGGTTTTGAATCTTAGTCTCAAGGCATCTTGATAGCTCTAATCTTACAGAATAAAATTTTACTTCTGCCCCATATAACAGTGTTTGTTTGCAAAATATGCCTGGTGCAATTTTATCTAATGCCTTTAACATTTCAATAATATCACTGAGTATCCTATAGGGCAAAACAAAACTTAAATCACCCGGAGTAGCGCTCTCAAGAGTAGGGGTAACAACTGAATGATTTATTCTTTCCCTGGTAGACCTTCTTCCTGAAATTAAATCCCCTAAACGTTGTATAATGACTCCCCCGCTTAAAATGTTAGCTAAATTAGCAATATATTTTCCATAAGCAATTGGCTCCTTAAACGGTTCTGTAAAATTAGTACTTACAAGCAATGCAAAGTTTGTATTGTCCGTTTTTTTATCTTTATAGCTATGCCCGTTTACTGTAGTGATCCGGTCATTATATTCTATTACTACTTCTCCATGAGGACACATGCAAAAAGTTCGTACCTTATCATCAAATTGAGTTGTATAGTAAACTAATTTTGACTCATAGAAAGTATCAGTAATATGTTCCATTATAATAGCCGGTATTTCTACTCTTACACCAACGTCAACCGGATTATTGAAAACTTTTAAATCCAACTTAATTGCCTGTCTTTTCAGCCACTCAGACCCTACCCTGCCCGGAGACAAGATAACATAGCTACAATTGATAATCTCTCCTGTTGTGGTAACTATTCCAGTTACACGGTCATCTTCCTTAATAATTTCTTTAACTTCTACCGAGGTTCTAATTTCAATTTTGTCTTTAAGTGAATAGAAAATATTCTTTAGTATTGTAAAACATTTCTCGGTACCCAGGTGTCGAACTCTAACTGAAATGAATTCAAGGTTTGCTTTTGCTGCCTCTTTTTTAATATGACTTATTGCTTCTTGATTAGTACCGTAAATTTTTTCATCAGCACCAAATTGAAGATATATGTCATCTATGTATTTTATCAACTGATCTAATTCTTCTTCTGTTAAATATTCAGATAGAAAACCACCAATACTTCCGGTTAAATTCAACTTTCCATCACTAAATGCTCCACCGCCACCCCAGCCAGATAATAAAGAGCAAGGATTGCAGTGCTGGCAAAGTATTTTTTGTTCTCTCATCGGACATTTTCTTTGATCAATATTTTTACCTTTCTCCAGGATTAAAATATCAAGGTTATTATTATCTTTTAACAGCTCCAGCGCCGCAAAAATACCTGCTGGCCCTGCTCCTACAATAATTACATCATATTTTTTGCTCACACCTATCACCTTCTTACTCTTTTTTTTATTAGATAATTAGATATAAGTAAATATCACACCCGCATTGCAGGTGGCTTTAAGAACCTCCCAAAGTGCTTTAACTTTTTGCTACTTTTAGCTCTTTTTCTTTCGATTTTTTATTTAACAATTACCACCTTCTTAGAAGGTGCTTTTTTATGTTAAATGAATAAGTATTTTAATAAAAAAACGTCCCGGAGGACGATTTTAAATAACTAAAAATATTTTATACCTTCAAAATTTATTTTTCTAATATTGAAACAATCTTTTCTTTCACAGTTTTTAATGTACATGTTTCCGAACCAAAACTATGCTTATTTAGTATAGCTGTATACTTTAGACCTGAACCGGTAATAATAGCAACACATTTACTTTTTTTAGCAATACTTCCATTGGCCCTTAATTTTTTAATTGCAGCTATTGATACTGCAGCAGCAGGTTGAGCAAAAATACCTTCTTTCGCCAACAAAACTTGACTTTCAAGAGCTTCATTATCGGAAACAGTAGTAGCCATCCCATCATACATTCTTAATTTTCTTAGCAATTCGTTTCCGCTGGGTGGATATGGATTGGCAATAGCATGATCAATGGCCTTTGGCTGCTGAACTGGTGAAATTTTCTCCTCATTATTCTTCCATGCTTGATAGATGGGAGCACATCCCTCCAACTGCACACAAATAATCCTGGGTAAACTATTTATTAAACCCTGTTGATAAAACTCTAAAAACCCTTTAATTATACCTCTTGAATTACCCCCTGAACTAGTTGGTATTACCACATATTCAGGAACTTCATAATTAAGTTGCTCGCAAATTTCAAAAGAAATACTCTTTGAACCCTCTACTCTAAAAGGAACATCGGAATTAAGGAAATAGATACCTGTTTCCTGTGCAATCTTTAAACTCTCATAATATAATTGCCCATAATCACCTTTTACTTTAATAAGAATCGGATTATAAATCAAAATAGGTTGAATCTTTTCTTGTGGCATATCAGAACTGACTAAAATAAAGGTCTGCATATTTGCCCGGGCACCATAGGCAGCTACCGAAACAGCCATGTTCCCGCTGGAAACAGTTCCAATCCGTGTATAACCAAGATTTTTAGCATGCTGTAAACAAACAAAGGTCCCCCTATCTTTGAAAGACCAGGTCGGGTTAACGGTTTCGTTTTTCAGGTACAAGCTATCTAAATCTAAAATTGAGGATAATTTATTCGCCTGAATCAAAGGGGTAAACCCTTCTCTTAAAGAAAGTTGGTGATTTATCTGGGATAAGGGATAAAATGGAGCATATCTATCTAAAATATTTTGATTCAGGGTATAATTATTATTAAATGGATGATTTCTTTTTTCAGATATTTCATCCTGTGTAATTTCTACTTCTAATGGCTCAAAACAATCATCACAGCGGGGAAATGTCCTGTCCAGTGGATATTTTTTTTGGCATCCTGTACAGAGAAAACTTTTCTTTTCCAATTATTTTCCTCAAACTGATTTAAAATAATGGTCGGGGCGAGAGGATTTGAACCTCCGACCCCCTGAACCCCATTCAGGTGCGCTTGCCAAACTGCGCTACGCCCCGACTCTGTAATCAATACAAATATCATTATACAGGAGCATGTTTATTCTAGCAACTAAATAAACCAAATAAACAAAACTTTCTTCTTTTAGAGTTTTCTGAAAACCACCCGCTATGCGGGCCGGGTATTCATTTAATTCCATATTGTATATTTAGATACGTATATATCTTTTACCTTCAATCTCTCTAATTATATTTTTTAATTCAAGAGATAACAATGTCTCATTTACTTTAGCCGGAGGCAGTTGTGTTAAATCAGTAATTTCGTCAATATGCAATGGTTCAATAGATATATACTTTAAAAAATTTTTTTCAAAATCGGTTAAATCTTCAGTAAGTATCTTATCTTTTTCCCCTATAGCATCTTTTTCTTCAACTGAGTCACTTTTTTCTTCCAACTCTTCTATTATATCCTGGAAATTGTTCACCAATTTAGCTCCCTGCTTAATTAAATCATGACAACCCATAGAAAGAAAAGAATGTATACTGCCCGGAATAGCAAAAACTTCCCTACCCTGATCAAGTGCAAAATCAGTAGTGATTAAAGCACCACTTTTATTAGCAGCCTCTACAACTAAAGTGCCTAGTGTCAATCCACTGATTATTCGGTTTCTTCTGGGAAAATTACTTTTTTCCGGCTTGGTATAGATAGGAAACTCAGAGATTATTGCACCATCCTTAATAATGCGGTAAGCTAATGACCTGTTTTCTGCGGGATAAATCCGGTCAATGCCACATCCCAAAACTGCTATCGTCTCTTTGCCAACTTCCAATGCCCCAAGGTGTGCATTAGTGTCAATTCCTCTGGCCAATCCACTAATAATAATATAGCCTCGAGAGGCTAATTCTAAGGAAATTTCACGGGCAACTTTTCTACCATAATAAGTTGCCTTTCTGGAACCAACAATTGCAATACCTTTCTTTCGTCTCATAATTTCCACAAAATCCCCTCGATAATAAATAACTGGTGGTGGGTCATAAATATTTTTCAATAAGACCGGATAGGTATCTTCCTTAATTGTGACAACATTGACCTTCATTTTTTCCAGTAATAGTAATTCATTGTCCGGATCAATTTTTTGTTTTTCTAATTCAATTCTTTCCCAAGTATCCTGACCAACATGTAATATTTTCATAATATTTTTTTTATTAGTGCTATTATGCCAGGCTTCTTCAAGTGAAGAAAAGGATTTCATTAAGTTTGAAAAACGAATAGGGCCGATTTCTTTGACCTTATTCCAGGCTAACCAATATTTTAATTCTTGAGTTTCAATCATTCTTTTACCTTGCTATTATAGATAGACAATTGATTATTAGTACAGTCCCTTGCTTACCAAGACATTAACCTCACCGTTACTTCCAATATTTTCTCCCGGATTCGGACTTTGGGCAATTATTCTACCCTGGGGTAATTGATGATGCATTGAATAAGCAATGTTCCCAAAGCTATAACCCTGTTCTGCCAACAAAGCTTCAGCTTCCTTGGTAGTTTTCCCAATTATATTTGGCACTTGGTTAGAAGCTTTTGTTTCTCTTACTTCTACTTCTACAGTACGATTCTTTTTTATCTCGGTTCCCGGTGGGGGATCCTGTCCAACTACAAAAAGATTATCTCCTTCTCTGAAAAGAGGTTCATCAATAATCAACATCTTCAAGCCACTTTGATGTAATACTTGTTGAGCATTATCGATCTCCATACTCAGCACAGAAGGAACATTTACATTAGGTATGTAAAAAATAGTTTGATAAGTTAAAAAAGCTATGTAGCCTCCCAGTGCCACTGTAACTATTACCACAACCAATAAAAAAAGAAAACGGCTAATTCCTATAAATAATTTTAACCACATCATATTACCCTATCTTACATTTCTTCATCTTTACCATATAAAATCCATCAACATTCTTACCAGAATACCCAGGAAGAATTTGAATTGAGTGCCCTATTTCAGTATTATATTTTATCACGCTATATTCATTAACAAAAGAGGAAGTATCTTGAACAATAAAGTGCTTGTTGTTCTTAAGAAATTTTTTGATTATCCAATCATTTTCCTCAGCTTCTATGCTGCAGGTAGAATAAAGTAATTCCCCGCCCGGTTTTAAATACCTAGAAGCAATATTTAATATTTTTTCCTGTAACTTAGTTATATTTTTTAATTGGCTATCATTTATGTTCTTCCATTTAAGATCAGGTTTTTTCCTGATGACTCCTGTTCCGGAACAAGGGGCATCAACCAATATTTTATCCGCTTTTTCTAAATAATTGGCATCAAAATTAGTAACATCACTCAGTATACCTGCAACATTATTAATACCCAGTCTCCTGCATTCACTTTTTACCATTTCTAATCTTTTTTGATTTTTTTCAAAAGCAATAATTTCCCCTTGATTTTTCATTAATTGCGCCATGTGAGAAGTTTTACCGCCTGGTCCACTACACATATCAATAATTATTTGACCTGGTAATGGGTCTAACAACCTTGATGCTAAAGAAGAACTTTCATCCTGAATCGAGAATAAACCATTTTTAAACATTGCAGAATTACCAATATTCACAAATTCCTCAAGAACAAGAGATTCCAAAGGAAGGTATTGTCCTTCTTTAAAAAGAATTACTGATTCGGATAATTTCTTCTTCAAGTCAGGCATATCAATCTTTAATGAATTAAGACGTAAGGTTATGTTTGGCTTTTTATTCATACTTTGACAAATAATGACACACAAATCCTGTCCAAATCTTCTTACCCATCTTTTTATTAACCACTCAGGGAAAGAATAGAATACTGATATATATTTTATTGGATTTCGTTTAACATCAGGCCAACAGATATCGTCTAATTTTCGAATAATGTTTCTTAATATTGCGTTAACTAGTTTTGAATATTTGGGATATTTACTTTTTTTTGCTAAATCAACTGCTTCATTAACTATAGCATAATTCGGTACTTTATCTAAGTAAACAATTTGATAAACACCCATCCTTAAAATATTGTGGATTACTAGCGGTATCTTCTTGCTCGGGCTATCAAGAAATTGATCAATAATCCAATCTAATTTCTTTCTAAAGCGGGTTACACCATAGGTTATTTCCTGAACTAGCGCCTTGTCTTCACTTTTAATAGAATACTGATTTAAATAGTATTTGATTAAGATATTCAAGTAAGCGCTATGTTTTTCAACTCGAGTTAATATCTCTAAAATTAATTCCCTTATATTTGTGAAATTCAAATTTCATTTCCTTTTTCCTGATTTTAGGTTTACAAATGAATCTCCTGCTTTTATTTTATGCCCGTTAATAAATTGAGAAACATCCATCTCTTTAGAACCAGGCAGAATAAGGCGTTTAATTACAATTCTGCTATTATCACCAGCCAATACTTGTATTCCTTCTTTACTGACACTCATAATATCCCCTGGTTTCCCTTCTGATATCTCCTTATTTTCCTCTGCAGGTTCTATCAAATATGCCTTGGTAATTTTAATTCTTTTACCATTAAATTCAGTATGGGCACAGGGTGCATAAGCAATCCCTCTAACTAAATTAAGAATATCTATACCGCGATTATTCCAATTAATCTTACAATCTGTTTTTCCTATTTTTCTGGCATAGAAATATTTTCCCTGAGATTGTGTTATTTTTTTATAATTGCCCTTTTTTATGGTATCAAGGACTTCTGCCATCATTTCAGCACTTTTCATTGAAAGTCTATTGCTCAATTCCTGTTGATTTTCTTCCGGTAATATTTTAACTTTTTTCTGCAATATTATATCACCTGCATCAATTTTCTCATTCATGAATAAAAAGCTTATACCCGTCTCTTGTTCACCTCGGATAATTGTCCACTGAATAGGTGCAGAACCCTTATAATACGGCAATAAAGATGGATGAACATTCAAGCATCCTCGAGGGGGTATCTTTAATATTTCCCGGGAAAGTATCTGACCATATGCAATTAAAATAATTAAATCCGGTTTAAATACTTTAATCTTTTCAATAGCACTTTCGGAATTAATATTTTCAGGTTGGAATAAGCATAATCCATATTCGATTGCCACTTCCTTAATAGGAGATGGGTGCATTTTTCTACCTCTCCCTGCCGGGCGATCCGGTTGAGTAATAACTGCTACAACCTCTTCACCTAAAGAAATTAGCTTTCTTAAAACAGGAACACCAAACGATGAAGTCCCTACAAATATGATTCTCAAAATGCAACCCCCTTACATTGTTTATTCGATTTCCTTTAATTGATCTTTAATCATCAGCCTCTTTGCAGGACTTAATCTATCTATAAATAGGTAACCTTCTAAATGATCTATCTCATGCTGCAAGGCAATGGCAAGGAAACCTTCCTGAGTAATTCGAATCTTATTCTCATCCAGATCTAAAGCCTCAACGGTAATCGAATAAGACCTTCTGACAGGAGAATAAATACCCGGAACACTCAAACAGCCTTCTTCTTCTTTTGTTTCACCTTCACGTTTAATAATTACAGGATTGATTAACACAATAACCCCTTGCTCTTCTGTATCAATAATGATTATCTTTTTTGAAACTCCAACCTGGGGAGCAGCTAATCCAACACCCCCCTCAGCGTACATAGTTTCAATCATATTTTCCACAAGCTCCCGTATCTCATCATCAACCTGGGTAACCGGTATCGCTTTCTCTCTTAATACAGGGGAGCCATATTTATGTAATTTTAAAATAGCCATCTTCTTTCCTCCTAATAATCCTAATACATTTTCATCGGATCAATATCAACTACTAATTTTACATCATGTGATTGGTATTTTGAAATATATTGAAATAAACTTTTTTTAAAATAATCTATGTCCTGTTTTTGGGTATTAATTTTTAGCATACAACTACTCCTATTTTTATCTTTTTCTCTAACAATAATAATATTATCCTTATTCAAATGAAAATCCAATTCATATTTTGATACTAAGCCTGAGCTTTGAATATAATCTATAAAATCAATAGCACTTTTTTTTACATTTTCTCTCTTCTTTCCCACAAATTCTATTTTAATTATTTTAGTGAAAGGTGGATAATCAAGTTCTCCTCTTATCATTGTCTCTTGTTGATAAAATAACTTATAGTTCAATTTTTTTATTGCCTGTAAGCCGTGATGTTCAAATTGATAAGTTTGAATTATTAATTTTTTTAATTCTTTTCGTTCGGCAAAATTCAAAGCTAACTGATAAATAAACTGAAAAGATAGCTCTGCTGATTTATAATCAGGTACATTAAGCAAGTGGTCAACCAAAATCAAACCCACTACCCCAACATGCTGATAATTCAATTCTCGAAAGAGAAGTTGTGTTCCTATTAATATATCAATCTTTCCCTGATTAAATTCATTAATTATTCTTCTTTGGGTATTAAGTCTTGGAGCTATATCAATATCAAGCCGCTGGATAACTGCTTTGGGAAACATTCTTCTTATTAATGTTTCTACATGTTGAGTCCCGGCTCCCAATGGTTTTATTTCACCCTTACCACACTTGGGACAATATTTTTCCATCTTGATCTTTTTACCACATACATGACAAACAACCCATTTTGAATCTCCTTCAACATGGTAAGACAAAAGATGATTACAGTTAGGGCATTTAACCACATAACCGCATTGAGAACAAACCATATAACCTGCAAATCCCCGTCTATTGAGAAAAAGAATAATTTTATCGCCTTCTTTCAGGCAGTGAACAATCTGTTGTTGCAATCGGAAGCTTATGATTCTTTGGAATGACTTTTCATCCTCCATATTAACAATTTGTATCTCAGGAAATTTTTTATAAGAATTGACTAAAAGTTTTTCGGTTTTTAACGTATATCTTCGGTTCATTGCATGCCAATAACTTTCAATAGATGGGGCAGAACTGCCCATAATAACTTGAAACGAGCCCAATTTACCTCTTGTTAGTGCAACTTCCCTGGCATTATATCGAGGCACTCTTTCCTCCTTAAATAATATAGAATTTTCCTGTTCTACAATTATCAATCCCAAATTTCGAAAAGGCAAGAAAACATTTGACCTGGTTCCAATAACAACTTTAATATCGCCCATTTCTACACGAAGAAATCGAAGATATTTTTGTGTTTGATTAACTTTTTTGTCAAATATTCCCACTTCATTGCCATATCTTTGCAGCATTTTTTTCTTTAACTGCGCACAAGACCACTGATCAGGGATCAGGATTAATGCTTGTTTTCCCTTTTGTACGATTTCTTCAATACACTTATCATAATACCTATCTCTTATCTTATAGCTGTGATAATGAAAAAGTATTGGTTTATAAAAATCATTTGTAGATTTGGAAGATTTATTGCCAAAGAGTAGAAACTGCTGATTGTTATTCTTGGAGCAATTATTATTTACCCTGGCTGTAATATCTAAACTTTCGGAAATGTTTCCTTTTTCTTGATTATTATCCAAAAATTTGTTAATTTTTTTTCTAGACACCTGAGAAGGGATAATATTAGTAATAATAGTACCCTTGGGGCATAAATAATATTTTGAAATCCAATCAATCAAACTAAACACTTCTGGGGATAAAAGAGGGAAAGGGTCTATAACTTCTTCAATTTCTTTGAGATTTTTAATCTTGGTTTCGGCAATTATCTTGACAATCACACCGACTATTTTTTTATTCCTGAAGGACACTGTTACCCTTTTACCAATATCGGCTATTGCCTTCATCCTGGAAGGTATAAGATAATGAAATCCCTTATTTAGATTAATTTTTAATGGGATTACTTCTGCAACATTTTTCTTGTACATTATAGCGTTTTACCATTACCATGATTTTCGAAATACTGTTGCATATTATCAAATATATAACCGGCTAACTCATATTTAGACATCAGTGGCAAATCTAATTTCCTTCCTTTGCGATCGATAACTAATACTTTATTAGTTTCAGATGCAAACCCACTATCCTCTCTACTGACATCATTAGCAATAATGTAATCTAAATTCTTCGATTTTAACTTATCCAAAGCATTTTCTTGTAAATCTTTTACTTCAGCAGCAAAGCCAATTATCATTTGTTTAGTTTTTTTCTCTCCAGCTTCCTTCAAAATATCAATGTTTTTTTCTAATTCTAATTTAATTGATTGTTGTTCTTTTTTCTTAATTTTTCCTGCAAAGCGATGAATGGGTTTAAAATCTGATACTGCAGCAGCAGATATAAAAACATCCGAATCTTTAAAGCAAGACATAACCTGTTCTCTCATTTCTACGGCTGTATTAACATGAATAGTTTTTATTCCATAAGGATTCGGCAAACAAGTTGGACCGGTGACCAAAGTCACTGTTGCCCCTCTATCCCGTGCTGCCTCAGCTAAAGAAAAACCCATTTTACCTGTTGAGCGATTGGTTATGAATCTTATCTCATCAATAGGTTCTCTTGTTGCAGATGCTGTAATTAAGATTTTTTTTTCTTTTAATGAAGAGTTTTGCTGAATTTGTTTTTTTACCGAATTGAGGATATTAACGGGATCTGCCATACGACCGTCTCCATAATCCCCACAAGCCAGGCTACCTTTTTCAGTATCAATAAAATGATATCCCTTTTCCTGCAAATATTTTACATTATCCTGGTAGATGGAGTTGTTAATCATGGCACTATTCATCGCTGGAGCAAAAATAATATGTCTCTTAAAGGCCAATACGGTAGAGGTCAATAAATCATCTGCCAGACCATGTGCTATTTTAGCAATCACATTTGCAGTAGCCGGAGCAATTATTGTTAAATCGGCCCAATGAGCCAGAGAAATATGCCTGATTTCCTCACCTTCTTCACCCTGAAAAAAGAGACTGGTATAAACCTTATTTTCAGACAGGACAGCCAAGGTAAGTGGCGTGATAAAACGTGTAGCATTTTCAGTCATCATTACCTTGACTTGAAAGTATTCTTTTCTAAATAATCTTATTAATTCAGCACTTTTGTAAGCAGCTACTCCTCCGGTTACACCAAGAAGTATTTTTATTTCTTTATTCTTTCTTTCTTTCATGACTTAATCCAAACACTTTCATTTTTTATATTTAATTTAAAACAGATTACCTTACTTTTCCTAGCATATTCTGCTAAAACAGCACCCTTGTGGCAGATATTGCTAAGAGGGATTAGAGGCTAACCTTAGGTAACTGTTCTTTTATTCTACATCTTTCACTAATAATGACAGCCTTTAATTCTTCCAAAGCTTTTTCAAAATGATTATTGATTATCAAGTAATCGTAGTATTTTATTTGTTTCAACTCATAATGGGCATTTTTTAGTCTTTTTTTGAGATCATCTTCTCCCTCGGTCTTTCTACCTCTTAGTCTGTCTTCTAACTTCTCCCAGGATGGAGGAGCAATAAATATATATATTCCTTCCGGAAATTTATTTTTGAGTTGGAGAGCTCCCTGTACATCAATCTCCAAAACAAGGTCTTTCCCTTGTTTAAGATTTTGGTCAATTGTAGCCAAAAGAGTACCCTTGTAATCGCCATGAACTAATGCCCATTCGGCAAATTTATCCTCTTTAATATACTTTTTAAATTTATCTTCATCTACAAAAAAATAATCCCTGCCTTCCTCTTCGTTCTTTCTAGGTTTCCTGGTAGTTACAGAGACAGAATAATATAAATCAGGAATATAATGAAATAATTTTTCTCTAAGTGTTCCTTTTCCCACACCGGAAGGTCCGGATATTACAAATAAAGTTCCTTTATACTTTTGCATTTTCTTTATCCAATTTACCTATTGATTATTTTCTTTCTTCTGATAACTTGTCATTCGATTAATAATAGTTTCCGGTTGTAGGGCAGATAGGATAATCTGATTACTGTCAGTAATTAGAACAGAACGAGTCCTTCTGCCATAAGTGGCATTCACTAATTTCTTTGCTTGTTTTGCTTCCTCTTTTAATCTTTTCATAGGAGCAGAATCGGGATCCAATATTGCTATTACCCTACCCGAATTAACAAAATTTCCGAACCCAATATTCATCATAAATAAATTCATAAAATAACTCCTAAATTATTCAATATTTCTTGACTGTTCTTTTATTTTTTCTAATTCATCTTTTAATCTGATAATTTTTGATGATATGCTTTCATGGTTTGACTTAGCACCTATAGTATTAATTTCCCTGCCAATCTCCTGGGTATAAAATTCAATCTTCCGACCAATGGGACTTACATTCTTAGTTATTCTTTTTAGTTGACTAAGATGAGTTTTAAGCCTGGTTATTTCTTCAGAAACATCACTTTTTTGGGCTAAAATGGAAACCTCTATTTCTATCCTCCCTTGATCCAGGGAAACATCTTGACTGATTTGCTCAATTTTTTGTTTTAGCTTTTCCTGGTATTCTTCCAAGCATTGGTCTTTGTTCCTTTCAATTTGTCCAACAATTGTCTTCATTTTATCAACTCTTTTTAGAATATCTTCGACTAGCTTGTTGCCCTCTTCTTCTCTACTCTTAACCAAACTATCCAAGGCATTTTCCAGGGAAACCTTAATTGACTTCCATAAATCCTCACTTTCATCCTCTTTTACAAACTCAAATATTTCTTTATATCGAAGCAAGGATTCAAGGTTTATTTTTTCTTCTATTTGAGTAATTTCTAGTAATCTATTTAGAGATTGTATGTATGAATTTAACAATTCTTCATTGAGTTTGATATTACTGATATTATCATTGCAAGAATCCACTTTTATCAGTACATTTATACTGCCCCTACTAATTCTATGTTGAATTATATTTTCAATCTTTTGCAGTACATCTAATGATTGAACAGGCATTCTCACTTTAATATCACAATAACGATTATTTACTGATTTTATTTCTACCTTGGAAGCAATGCTATTAACATTAGATTCTCCCATCCCAAACCCGGTCATGCTTTTTACCAAAGATTTCTCCTTTCAATTTCTGATATTTTACAATCATTTTAGGTAATTCCCTATACTCTGTCAAATAAACAATTGTTTCACCGATTCTATCATAAAAAGATTAAGATAAGCTAGATGGCAATTTTTCACCTGAAGTCCAAAATTGATAGTTGTATTTCTTAAAAAATATTATAGCTAAATTATAAGTACAAAGTCGAGAAAAAACCAAAAAGCGGCAAAAGTTTAAACCTCTTATAAAAGTTCTTAAAGCCACCCACTTTGCCTGTACGATATTTACTGATTTTAATTATCTATATTTTTATGTTTAACCTAAATATTTATAAATTGCATTAACTTAAAAATATTCTTAATTAATATTTGACAGATAACTAAAATATGTTTAAAATTAGGAAACTAATAATACTTATATAGTTTTTTTATTATATTGAAATACCTGCCAAGATTATTTTATCAGGTATAGTTAAATTTGGAATGGTATTTGACACTATTAAAAATAAGGAAAATTAAGACAAGGAGCCAGAAAATATGAAGCAATTAGCGCAATTCATAAGAAAATATTCCAAATTAATTATCGTTGTTACAATATTGCTTACAATATTAAGTACTACCCAGGTTAGAAATTTGGTAGTTGATGATGATATTACCGAATATCTGTCAGAGGGTGATTCGGAAATTGAATTTTACCAAGAAGTTTCAGAAAAATTTGGCAGTGATGATGAGAACATAACACTTATTTCTCTAGAGTATAATAATTTATTTGAACTGATAAACTTACAAAACTTTAAGGAAGTTGCTGAACAACTGGAAAAGTCTGATTATATAAATTCGGTTAATTCATTCTTAAATATGCCTAAAATCATAGCTACTGATTTTGGTATTGAAGTTAGAGAATTTGTAGAAGTTTTCCCCGAAACGGAACAGGAAGCCCGCCAATTAGAACAGGATGCATTTGAAGATGAATTAATTCGCGGATCCTATTTATCATTAGACGGTCAGGCAGGACTACTGATGGTAGAATCCATTGACGATATAGATGGTGGTTTATTAAAAAATGAAATTGAAAACATTGTAAATAAAAATGTAAATAATGCGATAAATATAGAATATCATGGGCTGCCAATTATGGACGCTCAAATTACTGAAATGGCTACTGATAATATGTCTTTAGTCATCATTGCAGCTATTATTGTACTTGTCCTATTATATTACAGTTTTAGAAGTGTACAAGGAACTATTTTGCCGGCACTTGTCTCGATTCTTTCTTCCCTTTTACTACTGGGAGCTGTTGCTGCATCAGGGAAGACGGTAACAATTATTATATCAGTTATACCGGTAATTATGCTTTCACTGGTAACTGCCTATGGAATTCATTTTATTAGTCGATATTATGAAGAAAGACAACATTTTCCACCCGGACAAGCTATTGAAAAAGCTATCTCGTATGCAGTTCTACCTATTATGATGAGCGCCTTGACTACTATGGCCGGTTTTGCCTCTCTGGTTACCGCTATCATAGTGCCAATAACCGAATTTGGCATCTTTGCTACTATTGGTATCTTTGTAGCTTTCTTATTGGTAATTTTTCTGCTGGGCGCAATCTTAAATATCTTTCCCCCTAAAAAAGTACCTAAGAATTTTTCCTATCAAGCCAATGATTTAATAACCAATGTCCTCAAATTTATTGCTCAATCTATTATTCACAAAAGAATCTTGATTATTGGTTTAATTATAGTAATCGTAATAACTTCTGTATTTTTTGCAGCCCAGGTCAAACCGGATTCATCTATCGAAGCAAGGTTAGGCCATCATAATCCAATTACTAAAAGCATGGATTACTTTAAAGAGAAGTTTGGCGGTGTAGATTTTCTCTATATATACATAGAAGCAGACAATGTAAAACACCCCTACATCCTGAGAAGTATCGATAAAATTAAGAATTATGCCCAAAAGCTACCTTCCCTTTCTCAGCCAGCTTCTATCAGTATCTTCTTAGCTCAGCTTAATGAGGCCATGGAAAACAAAAGAATTATTCCGGCTAATCCCAACAAAATTGACAATCTCTGGTTTTTTGCCGAAGGTAATGATTTTGTTGATTCTATGATTAAAGATGATGATCAAAGTACTGTTTTGCAAATCCGTTCAAGAGAAATGACTTCTTTAGTTGTTGAACATTCTATTGAACAGGTTGAAGAGTTTATCCAACATATTCCCACTTCTGTTAAAGAGATTAACTTGAATCAACTATCACCGAAAGAGAAAGAAAGTTACTATCCGTATATTGCCGAGGAAATTATCAGGTCCTGGCAAGCAAATGGCAATACCTTTTCTAATGCAGACAATTTAAGAGAAGAACTAATACGCATTGCTGTTCTTCCTGTTGGAGAATTTGTCCAACCAACTAATGAGTTTACTGAGGATGTCATCAATCTGTCAGTTATGGAACTGGAAGATTTTGGTATTTCAACAGGCGAGATTCAGCCAATAATTTCAGAATACCTTAAAGTCTATCCCGAGAAAACATCCTTTATCAAAAGTTTATTACAACAATTCGAAATACCTGAATCAGATGCCGAGTATTTAAAAGGAGTCATCGATAGTTCTATTGTCATTGCCGGAGAACGCGAGAAAATCAACTATGCTCAATCTAAAATAAACTCTATACTCAATCAAAAACTAAACCAGGAAGATATTAATTATCTCTGGTATCTTACGGATGACTATGCTTATATTCCCGACGTCGATGGGGAAGTTTCTCTTTCCTTTAACTTAACGGGTATGCCAGTTATCACCAATCGAGTAAATGATAGCGTTTATCAGGGACAGATTAAAAGCATGCTTACTGCATTTATTGCTGTGTTTATATTGTTAGCTCTCCAATTTAGCTCTATATGGATTGGCCTAGCAGCTATGGTACCAATTATTCTAACCATATTGACTTCTTTTGGTGTCATGGGAATAACCGGAATCTCTCTAAACATCGGTACTATGATGGTTGCCAGCATTGCTATAGGAGCCGGAATTGATTATACCATTCATTACATAAACCGTTATAAACAGGAATTAAAAAATCATAATAAAATCAAAGCAATGAAAATTACCATGACCGGTACCGGCAGAGCTATCGTTTTCAATTCCATTTCTGTAGCAGCAGGGTTATTTGTTTTAGCTCTCTCTGAAATTGCCATGATTTCTATCTTCGGTAAGCTTATCGGGAGTGTGATGCTGATAAGTGTTATCTATACCCTATTATTACTGCCAATATTGTTAAATATCATTAAATTTAAGGAAGAAAAATAACAAAATTTAAAGCCACCCGCTATGCGGGTGGTATATTTACGTTATTAGCAGGTATAAGTTTTATCACTATATACCTGTTAATAAAACTATTAATTTTCCGAAATCTCAAATCTATAAATTTCAACGGATATATTATTTCTTGATTGCTTGTATCAATATTCTTGACAAAGCACAATAAACACCATATTATATTGTTAATCACAACTATATGCATTTAGTATATATAAATATTGCATATACATGGAGACAATAGAAATGAAAAGTAAAATGAATTTATGCAGCAAAGGCAAAAACCATAAATTAGATAAGTTCATGGAGGTTTGCCTTCTCTTATTGCTTCAGAAAGAAACTACCCATGGTTACGTTCTGGCAGATGAACTGACTTACTATGGATTTTCCAAAAACGATTTAAATATAGGCACCTTGTATCGCACACTAAGGAAAATGGAAAAAAATTCATGGGTAACTTCATTTTGGGAAAAAGGAATTCATGGTCCCAAAAGAAGAGTATATACTATTACCGATAATGGTAGAAAAGAACTAAAAGATTGGATTGAGATACTTGAAAGCAGAAAAAAAGGTATAGAAAAGTTGATTAAAAATTACAAATCATGGAATAGTAATCTTATTGAAGGGAAAGATTAAATGATAAAAGTGTATATTAATTTAGCAAGGATAATATTTCTAGGCATATTTGTTTTGATAGTAATAAAAGGAGCAATGGTAATGTGGTTAGGAATATTTGGAGTAACTTTGCTTTTGGCATTATTATTGGGCAGAGTATTCTGTGGCTGGATTTGTCCCATGAATACCGTAATGATACCAACAGAATGGTTATCAAAAAAACTTCATTTACAGGCAAAAGAAACACCAAATTGGCTAAAATCAAAATCTATACCATGGATAATGTTAATTGTAATGATTTTGGCTATGACAATATCAAAAAGAATTTTTGGCATAGAAATACCAATATTGTTATATCTTTTAATATTATCGGTCATTATCACTTTAAGATATAAGCCGGAAGTATTCCATAACAATATCTGCCCTTTTGGACTTTTACTGAGTTTTACTGGCAGATTTGCCCTATTTACTGAACAGGTGAATCATGATAAATGTATTGGGTGCAAAATGTGTGAATCTGTATGCCCTTCTGAAGCAATAATTGTTTCAAAGGAGAAGAAAAAAGCCAATATTAATCCAGCCTTATGCCATCAATGTTTTAACTGTCAGTTAATATGTCCCGAAGATGCTATTGGCTATAGAAACAAAAAAAATAAAATTGTCTATGAAAAGCAGCTCAGGGGCAGGATTGATGAGGGTACACATTAAAACCAGGGAAACTGAGGGATAAAACTATGGTTACTATTATTACTATCTATACTATATTGGCAATTTGTTTGGTATTATCCTTCTTGAAAAGCAAACAAAAAACATTTAAAGCTTTTAAAATCGCCGTAAAAGGCTTTATTAAAATGGTACCAAGTTTATTGACCATTCTAGGAATTGTCGGTTTAATCTTGGGAATCTTAACTCCAGAAACTATATCAAGATTAATTGGGGCTGAAGCTGGATTTTTGGCAACCGGGTTAGCTGCATTTCTGGGAGCAATTACTTTAATTCCTTCATTGGTTGCCTTCCCCCTGGCGGGTTCTTTATTACGATCAGGAGCAACGATTATGACTATTTCTGCCTTTATTACATCACTGGTCATGGTTGGATTGGTAACGGCTCCCATGGAAATAAAGTCTCTCGGAAAGAAATTTACCCTGCTACGTAACGGTCTGAGCTTTCTGGGGGCTTTGGTTATTGCGATTATTATGGGGGTGATTTTACAATGAATATCATAAAAAATTTCAAAGCACCTATTATCATTGCAATAATATATCTTTTATTGGCAGTTTGGCTTACTGATACCGCTGAAAGGTCTCTGTTAGTCGCTATTGATTATGCCAAAGAAATGGTCTTTATTATGCCTCCGGTTTTTATTTTAATGGGTTTATTAGAGATATGGATTCCAAAAGATAAGATTCAAAAATGGTTGGGAACAAGCTCAGGAATAAGGGGAATTATTCTATCGTTTCTAATGGGCACACTTCCAACTGGACCTTTGTATGTTGCCTTCCCTATGACTGCATCACTACTGAAGAAAGGTGCCAGTATATCCAATATGGTTGTTTTTCTCGGTTCCTGGGCTGCCCTTAAAATACCACAGCTTTTGGTGGAAATAAAGTTTCTGGGTGGGGCTTTTACTTCTCTGCGTTTTGGCTTAACTCTAACGATTATTATTATTATTGGTATAATCATGGAAATATTGCTTAAAAAAGACCACTAGTATAGCGTCTAACTAGAAAAAGATTGCAATCTCCTTCTTACTAAACTTAAAGTGATAATAGTTAATCCACTTCCCTTATTGCTTATTAATTATTCTCTTTGAAATAACCTTGCCCAATATTTTTATGGTAAAACAACTTGACCATTGGGATTAAATATATTATAAATGACCTGTAGCGATAATTTAAAAATATTCTGAATGTAGGCAAATAATGAAATTAGATAGCATTGCACTATCCTCTGTTACTTCTAAAATTAAAGAAAGTCTAATACCGGCAAAAATCATTGAACTTTATCAGCTCAGCAAATATGAAATACTGCTGATACTAAAGAGAAATAACTATACTGGAAAACTATTTTGTTCAGTGAGACCGGACAGGATGGCTTTTTTCCTGAGCGAATCTTCACTCCCGTCCAAGAATTTCTCCTCCCTATTTTTTAATCAGCTTCAAAATTGGGTTCAGGGAGGAACATTGTTAGATATTGAACATTACCAATTTGACCGCATTATTAAGTTGGTTATTCAACCTTTTACTAAATTTGGTTCCTTAAAGCAATACCAACTGATAATTGAATTTATGGGCAAACATAGTAATATTATCTTAATAGATGAACAAAACAATATCAAGGCACCCTTAAAGCAGGTCGGGTCAGAAGTTAATCGTTATCGGGAAGTAAAACCCGAAATCCCTTATGTCTTTCCGCCAAAACAAGAAAAATATAATCCTTTAACAATAAACAAGGATGATTTTTTCATTATATTAAATAGAACCAGAAAAAATGGTGATATTGAATATCTATGGCAATTTTTTCTTAATCATTTTAATGGAATCGGTATTAAGAGTTCCAAAGAAATTGTCATGTATATGAACTTTCCATTAGAACAAAAAATAGATCGAATTCCCAATCAGAAATTGCCTGTACTATGGGAAAAATTTTCTGAATTAATAGGAAAGATTAAAAAGAATGAATTTTCTCCGGTAGTGCTAATTGATAAAAAGACCGATCAACTTATTGATTATTCATTGCTATGTCCGGAAAATTCACAAAAAACTATGAGAATATCATTTGACAGAACCTCTTCCTGTCTTGAGTTTTTCTTTAATAGGCTTAAAGAAAAAGAAAGAAAACTTGATTTATATTACACTATCAGCAAGGTTCTGAGAAAAAATATCGATAAATTAGTAGAAAAAAAATGTCTCTTGCAGAATAGAAAAAAAGAAATAGAAAAAAGTGATAAGTATAAAAAGAAAGGAGAGTTAATTAAGGCTAATTTATGGAATATTAAACCAGGTACTCAGGAAATAATTGTAGTTGATTATAGTAATCCAGATCAGAACAAGATTACTCTTGACCTAAATCCTGATTTAACTCCACTTCAAAATGCTAAATATTTTTTCAAAAAATACAAAAAGCTACAGCAAAATAGTAATATCGTCAAAAATCAAATAAATGAAAACATAAAAACTTTGCAACAGTTAAAAGAATTAGAGGTAAAATTAGCCAAGAACAGCAATTCTGTGGAAGAATTATCTGTAATATACAATAAATTAGTTAATCTAAAATATATAAAAAAGCAGAAAGTTTCTTCAAATACACGCAAAACAGAACAAATTCCTTCCATAAATAAATATCTTTCCCCTGATGGATGGACTATACTGGTCGGTAGAAACAATAAACAAAATGAGTATATACTTAGACATTGTACTTCTGGAAACGATTTCTGGTTACACAACCTCACAAAACCAGGTTCCCATGTTATCATAAAAAATCACAAAAATATGGAAAGTCCGCCTCATTTTACTCTTCTGTTTGCAGCCCGTTTAGCGGGATATTATAGTAAGTCTAAGGATAAAGAAACAGCCATCATTATCCATACCCAAAGGAAATACGTGAGAAAACCAAAAAATGCAAAACCAGGAAAAGTAATCTATTCAAATGAAAAAACATTACCTGTATCAATAGACCATGATGAAATCAAAAGAGATATAAACAGAATGTTAATTACTTAAAAATTATAGAGGGAGAAAGGAGGATAATTGTCTCCTCATATCATCAGGCAAGATTGATGTAAAGCTCATCACTTTACCAGTAACAGGATGAGTAAACTGTAAATAATGGGAATGTAAAGCCTGTCTTTGCATTGTTATCAGTTGATTTTTTTCCTTTCGGATTCCGTATATCTTATCTCCCACCACAGGATAACCGATAAATTTCAAATGTACCCTTATTTGATGGGTACGTCCGGTATATAGCCTCAGTAGCAAGAGGGCAAATGATTCGAACTGTCTAATCACCTCAAAGTAAGTCTTTGCTTCTCTGCTTGCTGTATCTGATATAGCCATTTTGTTTCCATGTTTTTTATCTCTCCCAATAGGAGCTTCTATATATCCCGCCCTTTCTTTTAAAACACCATGAACCAATGCCATATATTTTTTTACAATTTTTCTCTCCTTAATTTGATTAGTTAAATAATGATGAGCTTGCTCGGTTTTTGCAACCATCATTAACCCGGAAGTTTCCTTATCTAAGCGATGCACTATGCCAGGACGATTTACTCCATTAATACCTGGTAAATTCCCCTGGCAATGAAACAATATGGCATTAACCAGTGTACCGGTCTTGACTTTACCGGTAGGATGGACAATCATGCCGGCACTTTTATTTATTACCATCATATGTTCATCTTCAAAATATATATCAAGGGGGATACTTTGAGGCTCTAGAGGTGAGTCCTTTACAACAGGAATATCGACTATTATTTTTTCTCCGTTTTTTAAAATATAGCTGGGCTTAACCTTTTTCCCATCTACTACAATATTACCCTCTACTATTAACTCTTTAATCCTAGTTCTAGATAAGCCAAGTATATCTTCTCTGGACAAAAATATATCAATTCTAATATTTTCTTGTCCAGAGAACTCTATTTCTTTAGTATTTTTTTGGTAATCCAATTGAAAACCCTTATTTTTTGATTACAAAATTTATATATCATTATTAATCAAGCTCATCTTCCTGTTTTTCTTCTTTATGAAATAAGAAATGAACAATTAGCAACAAAAGACCAATATTTATTGCTGAATCGGCAATATTAAAAATTGGCCATATTCGAAAATCTAAAAAATCAATTACACTTCCAACTCTTAGACGATCAATCATGTTCCCCAAAGAACCACCTAAAATAAATATTAAGGAAAAAAAGACAAGCTTGTTCTTCTCGGTAATCTTTTTTCGCAAAAAAAATACAATAATTAAAATAACCAGCAAGGCTATAATAACAAAAGCAGCATTATGAAACTTTAAAAGACCAAAAGCAGAATACGGATTTTGGATATATGTTAGGTGAAAAATACCCCTTATCACCGGGATAGACTCCATCAAATTAAGATTATTTTGGACCCATATTTTGCTAATCTGGTCAGATAGAATGACCAGTAAAACTCCAATCACAAAACGCATTTAATCTCCGCCATCATATTTATTAATGAATATTTGAAAATATTTTATTATCAACTATTATTATTCTAAGCTACCTTCCTTTAAAACACTGACACATTTATGGCAAATCGTTGGATACTGGCTATCTTCCCCTACGGTTTCAGAATAACACCAGCATCTTTCACACTTTTGACCAGGAGCTTTCTTTATCACAACAGAAATTTCGGGTACCTCTTCTCCCTTAAAAACGTTTTCATTGGCATTATAATCATTATTATTTATCAATTCTACCTTAGAAACAATAAAAACAGTTTCCAATTTTTCCTTGAATTTCCGTAGATAATTATAAACCTTTTCATCTTTAGAATATATATCTACCTGGGCCTGAAGAGCATTACCAATTTGACCTTCTTTTCTAGAAATTTCCAATGCCTTTAAAACAACTCTTCTAACTGCTAAAAGTTTACTCCACTCTTCTTCCAGGTCTGTTCTGACTAATTTTTGTTCCACTTGTGGCCAGGAGGATAGAAAAACACTTTCTTCGTTTTGACCAATTTTGTTTAAATTTTGCCATATTTCTTCTGCACTAAAACTCAAGACCGGGGCAATCAATCTGGTCAATTCACTTATTATCCTGTAAAGAACTGTTTGAGCTGCCCTTCGCTCTAAAGAATCCGAATTTAATACATATAGCCTATCTTTAATCATATCCAAATAAAATGAACTCAAGTTAAGGGTACAAAAATTATGTATGTCATGATAAAGGGTGTGAAATTCATAATTATCATAGTTATCGGTAGTTCTTTTTACCAGGTCTTGAAATTGACTCAATATAAGCTTATCAATATCATCTAATTTATCATAAGATACCCGGTTTTTGTCGGGGTCAAAATCGTATAGGTTACCTAATATAAAGCGGGATGTATTTCTTATTTTTCGATATATCTCAACCAGCTGCTTTAATATTTTTTTGGATATTCGGACATCTCTCTTGTAATCTGAAGATGCCACCCATAATCTTAAAATATCTGCTCCATATTCATCAATAACTTGCTGTGGAGGGATAACATTTCCAATAGATTTTGACATTTTTCTGCCTTCTTCATCAACTATAAAACCATGAGTCAAAACTGATTTATAAGGTGCTTTATCAAAGCTGGCAACTGATGTCAAAAGGGATGTTTGAAACCACCCACGATGCTGGTCTGTTCCTTCCAGATACAATTCACAAGGCCAGTGTAAGTTTTCTCTACTTTTCAATACCGCCGCATGGCTGCAACCGGAATCAAACCAAACATCCATTATGTCCGACTCCTTCTCAAATTCAGTCCCCTGGCAATGAGGACATTTGAAACCATCAGGTAATATTTCTTTTGCCGTCATGGCAAACCAAGCATTGGAACCTTTTTCTCTAAATAGTTTTTTCACAATTTCAATAGTACGAGAGGTAATTACAATTTTTTTACAGTTCTTGCAATAAAAAGCAGGAATTGGGACTCCCCAAACTCTTTGTCTAGAAATACACCAATCTGTTCTTTCCTCCACCATGCTATAAATTTTATCTTTTCCCCAACTTGGAATCCATTTTACCTCATTGATAGCCTGAATTGCCTTATTTCTAAACTTGTCAACTGATACAAACCATTGTTCTGTAGCCCTGAATAGAACAGGGTTCTTGCAACGCCAACAATGGGGATAAGAGTGTTTTATTTTGCCTTTTCCTAACAGATGACCGTTATTTTGTAGTGCTTCTATCACTTTCTGGTTCGCTTCTTTATAATCAAGTCCATTAAAGGGGCCTGCATTTTCGTTTAATCTTCCCTTGCTATCTAAAGTGGAAACAATTGGCAAATGATATTTAATGCCAATTTCATAATCTTCCTGTCCATGCCCAGGTGCAGTATGAACACAACCAGAACCTTCATCTAAGGTAACATGTCTACCCAAAATAATAACAGAATCTCTCTCTAATAATGGGTGTCTACTTTTGATTCCTTCAAAGGCACTGCCCTCTTTTTCAGCTATAACCTGATATTTGTCAATACCCGTTTTTTTCATGACCTGTTCTACTAATTTCGAAGCCATTATCAAGTCACCCTGTTCGGTCCTTACTAAACTATACTTAAAATCAGGGTTAAATGTAATGGCAAAATTACCCGGTATAGTCCATGGGGTTGTCGTCCAGATAATTATATAGGTTTCTTCAGCTTTTGCTTCAGGGAAAACTGATCTAACATCATCAACAACCTTAAACTTTACATAAATAGAATCACTTTCTTCGTCACTGTATTCAATTTCAGCAGCAGCTAATGCTGTCTCACAGGATGGGCACCATAAAACAGGCTTTAAACCTTTATAAATGTATCCGCGTTGATACATTTTACCGAAAACATCAATTTGTTTTTCCTCATATTCCGGTAAGAAGGTTAGATATGGATTTTCCCAATCAGCAGTCACTCCTAATCTTTTAAATTCTTCTTTTTGAATATCAATATATCTTTCAGCATATTTCTGGCATTTTTCCCTTAATAATACGGGATCAATATCATTAAGAGTGACATTAAGTTCTTGACTAACTTTATGTTCAATAGGCATGCCATGGGTATCCCAGCCAGGAACATAATATGCGTTAAATCCCTTCATCCACCTATATTTTGGAATAATATCCTTTAATATTTTATTATAAGCAGTCCCAATATGTATATTTCCATTTGCATAAGGAGGTCCATCATGTAAAATAAACTTTTCTTTATCCCTATATTTTGCTAACAATTTCTTGTCCAGTTCAATTTTTTGCCAGAACTCAAGCATTTTAGGTTCTTCTTTTGGTAAGTTAGCTTTCATTGAAAATTCAGTTTTTGGTAAATTAAGTGTTTCTTTATAATCCATATATCTTCTTCTCCCTTTATCTTGCAATTGTTAAATTAAAATAAAAACCCCTTGCCAGTTAAAGGGCAAGAGGTTCAATTATTCCTGCGGTACCACCTTTATATGTTATTATTATTTTCAAAATCAAGTAATAATAACCTTTATGAAAAATATGAACATATATTCTTTCATCTTTAGTTTTATCGGTACAACCGTTTCAACTTAATAATCTTGTTCAGTCAAAATTTCAAGAGGGGATTTTCAGCTATTAATTAAAGCTTACTCTTCCTCTTATTTTTTTAAGCAATTATAAAATTTCGATAAAAAATATTATCATTCTTTTTGAAAAGAGTCAATGAAAAGATGTGGTGCCTGTTTTATTCTAAACATCCTTGTTATCCTGATTATTGTTCTGCATGTTCCGAATATCTTCCTGGGTACCCTTTTCATTATTTGAGTAAATTTTCATTTTTATATCTTCTATTGCTTTATCCTGAATGTCTTTGAACTCTTCTTCAGGTTTTTCTAATGCTTCCTCATCAAGCATCCGGATATGAAGTTTTAATGTATTTCTCAATTTTTCCAAAAGCAGATACTTTCTTTTTTTAAGTGCTTCAATTTCATTAGTTATGTCATAAATTTCCTGTTGTGCTTGTTGTTTTATCCTCTCAGCCTCAATTTTAGCATTTTCTATCATGACTTGGGCTTCTTTTTGTACGTTTTCCTTGATATTTGAAGCACTTTGTTGAGCATTTACCAGTGCACTTCTAAGTGTTTCGTCCATCTTAGAATATTCTTCCATCCTTGATTGAAGCCTTTCAATTTCTTCTTTAAGTTTGATATTTTCATTTAGCACTTCTTCATAATCTTTGGCAATGCGATCCAAAAAGTTATCAACTTCTTCTTCATTATATCCTCTAAATGATCTACCAAATTGTTGTTGTTCGATATCCATTGGGGTAATTTTCATTAATCGCCCTCCTTCTATTGGCTGCCTTTTTAACGTTTTTATAAACAATCTTTCCCAGTATATTAATAATACAAATTAACAATTAACCTTATAAGGGATGTTCTCAATAAATTAAGCAAAAAAAACACGATGATGGGAGATAAATCAATTCCCATCCCCCCTAAGGGTAGGATAATCCTAAAAGGAGCCAACACTGGCTCAGTAATCTGATAAATTAATCTTATAATAGGATTTGTACGGTCAACTGGTAGCCATGATATAAATATCCTGGCAAGAATTATATAGCTATATATTCTAAATAAAATATTAATAGCATTAATTATTACAAACATATATTTTAATTTCCTTTATCATTTTGTTCAATTTTTTCCTTTATTCTTTGTCCATCTACAATATAAACCACTCTTTCAGCCAGGTTCCCGGCATGATCGCCAATCCTTTCCAAATTATCTGATATAAAAATTAGATGTATAGCCCGGCTGATAGTATGAGGGTCTTCTAACATAAAAGTAAGCAACTCACGAAATATCTGCTGATTTAATTGGTCTACCATTTTATCTTTTTCCCAAACAGCTTTTGCCAAAGCAACATCTCCCCTAAGGTAAGCATCAAGGCTGTCCTGCAGCATGTTTTGTGTTATTTCGGCCATCCTTGGAATATCTATTAATGGTTTTACCATAGGCTTCGAAGATAAATATTGACTGGCTCCGGCAATATTAGCTGCACGGTCACCTACCCTTTCCAAATCAGAAATTGCCTTCATAGCACAGGTAATGACTCTTAATTTCTTAGACACCGGGTGTTTTAAGGCAATTAACTGTAAACATTGCTCTTCAATATCTAACTCCATTCGATCAACCTTATCATCATTGTCGATAACCTGCTGTGCCAATTGCCTATCTTTGTCAATTAGTGATTGTATTGCCTGTCCCAAAGAACTTCTAACTAATTGTGACATGCTAATTAAGTTATCTCTTAAATCAATCAATTCATCATTAAAAATGGTTATTAATTCTTTATCTTCATTTCTTTTTTGATTCATAACATTCTATCCCTAAAAAAATAAAATTAACTATATTAACTTTCATATAATATAACAAAAAAGAACTTTTTTTTCAATTAAATAAAAAGTAAAAATCGCACCCGCAAAGCAGGTGGCTTTAAGAACCCCTAAAAGGGGGTAATTCTCTGTTTACTTTTAGTTAATTTTTTCTACTATTTTAACTGAATATTTACAAGTAATATA
>CAZAJW010000195.1:0-2695 GCA_964485485.1 uncultured Atribacterota bacterium
AGCAAATTCTATAGCGGATATTGAAAATAGACTTAAAGAGCGTTTTGTCTTAGGTGGACATAAGGCATATGCTATAGCTCGTGTTGCCAAAGAAGTAGACATCATCCTCATTTCTTCCCTAAGCGAAGAAAAAGTGAAAAAGTTATTTATGAAACCAATGAAGAACATAGATTCAGCAATTGATTATGTCCGAAAAAAGCATGGTGATGATTTTAAAAGTTATATTATTCCCTCCGGGAATACTGTTGTGCCGAGTATGAAATAGATAGAAAATAATAAGTAGGTATTCTTTAGTGATATATTTATTAGAGAGAGTTGAGAGTTGATTAGAATAAGTATTATTGAACTTATTTGTATAACCTATATAAATAGAAAACCCGCTTTCTACTGAAAAGAAAGCGGGTTTTCTATTTAATTTAATTTAGTTAATCTAGGTAACCATTTTCAGTAAGATAATTTTTGGCAACCAGTCTTTCAGGCAAGCCAGTCGCGTCAACCTGATAATTTAATTCTTGCATAACTTCATCTGTTAACTCAGCAATAGGTTTCATAATTTCTTCGATTTCTGGGTATTGGTCCAGGACTTCTTCTCTGACATTAACACAGAGATTATATCCTGGGAAAAAATTCTTGTCATCTTCTAATAATTTAAGATTATATCTCTTAATGTTTCCGTCAGTAGCAAAAACCATAGTAATATCTGTTTGGCCTCTTTTTAAGGGCTCATAAGTTAACCCAGCATCCATAGTTCTTACGTTTTCATCGTCAATATTCATTCCATAATGTTCGGCTAATCCCGGTAAGCCGTCTGCTCTTTCGGCAAATTCATGGTCAATTCCCCAGACAAGGTCATGATGCTCATTGACGTATTCTGCAAGATCTGAAAGAGTAGTGCCTATTTCCTCAGCCTGTTCCTGGGTTAGAGCAATTGCATAGGTATTATTAATATTAGATTTTTCCAACCAGACAATATCATTCTTTTCCAGATCTTCTTCTTTCACTGTTTCATAGAGTTCATCAGGATCGTTGATTACTTCTTCATGTCCGAGATATACTAGCCATGCGGTTCCCGTATATTCCGGATACAAGTCAGTTTGTCCTGAAACTAATCCCTCACGTGTGATAGCGCTTCCTGTACCCATCTTTTCGCTGACTTCAAAACCATTTGCTTCCAGCAGTATAGACAGCATGTTACCGAGAATATATTGTTCGGTAAAATTCTTAGCACCCACATTAATTTTCTTATCCTGAGCATAAACACCAATACTACTTACTATTAACATTAAACACAACGTAATTGTTAAAAATATCAAAGACTTCTTCATGATATTTTCCTCCTTTGTTTTTTTGTTATCTCTCAACCTTTAATCCCTTTGGGGTAATTATTTTTTCAAGATGTGCCAGCACTCGATCAATAATAATTGCCAATATTGCTGATGAAGTTGCTCCGGCAATCAATGCTTCTGGTCTATTTAGCTTCAATCCAATAAAAATTAAATCTCCTAAACCTCCCCCTCCTATGACTGAAGCAACGACTGCTGTGCCAATAATGATGGTAGCAGCGCTGCGAATTCCTCCCATAATAACCGGGATAGCAATAGGGATTTTTAACTTCCAGAGAATTTGGTTTTTGGTAAATCCCATACCTTTACCGGCTTCGATGACCCCTTTGGGTACACTTAGAATACCTGATGTAGCGTTAAACATAACGGGAACAAGGCTATAGACAATTAGTGAAATAATAGCAGGAAATTTCCCGATACCTACATAGATAAATACCAGGGCAATTACGGCAATAGAAGGAACTGCTTGTGCTGCTCCGGTAATAGATAGAATAGTCTTGCCAATTTTTTCCCTTCCTTCCTCAGTAACAATAATACTTAAAGCAACACCTATGATGGTGGTAATAATCAGTGAAAAAAAGAAGAGAAAAAAGTGTTCCACAAAAAGAGCGATTATTTTATTAAAATTTTCTGAAACATATTGGAATAAGTTCATTATATTTTCCTATCTATTTTTATTTATTAAATTCATCAAATATATAGCTTAAGCGAAGAATACCTAAAAATTTACCACGACGGTTCACTACCGGAAGTAGCTGTTCACCACTGGAAAACATAGTAGAAAGGCTTTCGTTTAAGCTGCTATTTTGTTCAGTCATAATTGGGTTTTCATCATAATTAATATTAACTTTACCTTTTTTCCCTGCTTTTTCCAGCCAGTATCTTCCAACTAATTTTTCTTTTTTATCCAGGACAAAAGCAACAATTTGATTATTTGCCTGTAATTGTTTCGAAACCTCATCTTCAGAGATATCCTTACTCACAGTTATAACATTTTCACTGCTAATAAAATCCTTTGCTTTCTTTAGGGTCAAGGCCTTTAGACTACGATCCTGACCCAACAGGCTTTCTACAAACTGATCCGCCGGGTTGTATAGTATTTCATTGGAATCAGCGTGTTGAACCAACTTGCCATCCCTAATAATGGCGATTTTGTCACCCAATTTAATGGCTTCATTAATATCATGGGTTACAAAAACAATAGTCTTTTTAATTTCTTCCTGTATTTCCAGAAAGGAATCATGAAGTTTTAGACGATTGATAGGATCTATAGCTCCAAATGGTTCATCCATTAATAATACTTCAGGATCAGCGCCTAAGGCTCGGGCTAAACCAACCCTTTGACGTTCTCC
>CAZAJW010000196.1:0-2342 GCA_964485485.1 uncultured Atribacterota bacterium
CGGGTTTGAGATAAGGTCAAAGGGAGAGGGGGAAGAAGAAGGATGGGAAAGCTGTAAATAATCAGTGATGATTTTTTTAATTTTGCGGGCGGTGCCTACCGGGATAGTACACTTATTGACAATAACTTTATATTCATTGATATATCTGGCAATTTCTCTGGCTACTTCCTCTACCTGCTTTAAACTGGCAGAACCATCCTGGTTAGGTGGCGTTCCAACCGCAATATAGATAACCTGGGATTCTTGAATTGCCTTTTTGATATCATTGGTAAAGTTGAGCCGATTTTCCTGGACATTCTTTTTAATGAGCTCTTCCAGGTTTGGTTCATGAATAGGAATTTTACTATTGTTTAAGAGATTAATTTTTTCCCTATTATTATCTACACAGGTAACTGACAATCCAAAGTTTGCCAGGCAAGTGCCTGTTACAAGACCGACGTAGCCGGTACCGATGATTGTAATACGCATGGAATACCCCTTTAAATATAGTTAATTGGTTCATTAGTTAATTAGTTCATTAGTTCAAATATAAGAAATACAATTTAAGAATCAAATACAATTCATTAGTAGATAGATATTTGGTTAAAACCTAAAGAGCAAATGATGTATCTACAATATCAAATGGGTGAAATCCTCCAGGCCAGGTTCCTTTTGAACGCTGTTTTCTGAGAAACCATTCTACCGCTTTATGAGCACATTCTGTATATTCATCCATATCACCATTGTTATTTATAATATTTCTGGTAATTATAGTAATCATAATTGTAGTAATAGCTGTCTCTTTTTAGGTCAATTTTATTTAAGACTACTCCCAATATTTTGGCTTTTGATTTTTCCAATTGACTTTTTGCCTGTTTGGCTGCTTCCCGGTGAACTTTTTTCACTTCAATAATCAGCAGAACTCCGTCTACCTGGTTTGCTAAAAGCAAACCATCGGCAAAGCCGACAATAGGGGGAGAATCAAATAAAACCATATCAGCATTATCTTTTAATTGTTTGATCACCTCACCCATCTTCTGGGAACCCAATAGTTCATAAGGATTAGGAGGAATGGGTCCCGAAGAAATATAAGAAAGATTAGGGTGTAGATTATTAGTATTAATGACTTCAGATATCTGTTTATCTCCAACCAATACATTAGTCAACCCCTGATGATTTTTTCCCTTGAATATCTTATTAATAACCGGTCGTCTGAGATCACAATCACAAATAATGACCTTTTCCCCATTTTGGGCAATAGTTAAAGCTAGGTTGGAAAGCAATATTGATTTACCTTCTACGGGTAACGAAGAAGTTATCAGAATAGATTGAATGGGGTTGTCACCGGATCCATAAAACTTAAGGTTAGTCCTTAATGTTCGAAATGCTTCAGACACCGTTGAGCGGGGATCATCCCGAATAAAAAGGCTATTAGAATAATCTCTTGCCCTTTCTTTTTTCCTTAATATCATTATATTATTCCCTCTTCAATAACTTTACTTTTTCTTGCTATTTTATTTGCTTTTTTCTTTTTTCTTTTTTTAGTATTAAAATCAACATATGGGATCGTACCCAAAACAGGGAGATCCAGGTATTGTTCCACATCCTCTCTGCTTTTAAAGGAGTGATCAAGGAATTCCATAAAGAATACCAGCATGATACCCAGCATTAGTCCCAATACGCCTGCGATGGCAAGGTTTAGCCTTTTACGGGGTTTTATCGGGTTACTAGGGATAAGGGCAGCATCAACTATTCGAATATCTCCCAGCTCCATCGCTTCACTGATTCGAGCCTCCTGGTAACTTTCTAACAATATTAGATAAATATTTTCTGCTACTCGAACTGCTCGCTCTAAGCGTGCTAACTGGATTTCCTTTTCCGGAAGTTTATCTAATCTTTCTTCATATTGTTTTATCACTTCATTTGTACTGCTTAGTTTTGCTTCTGAAGAGATAATATTGGTTTCCAATGATACTCTTTCAGAGAGCAGATCTTGATAAATAGGATTCATGGTAGAAACTTTTGAGCTGATAATCTCTGAAACTTTTTGACTTATTTCACTTTCAATCTGCTTTATCTGTATTTCAATCTCAGTTACCTGAGGACTATTAGCGGAATACCTTTCCTTCACTGAAGGTAATTCAATCTGTAAATCAGTCAACTTATTTTGTAGTTGTTGAACAACCGGATTAGCCGTAATAGTCTGGGAGGAGATAACTGTTTCTGATTGTTCTTCCAGTTGATTTTTAATTTGTTCTAAGCGGGCATTGCTTCCTACGATTTGGGTATCAAGCTCTAGTTTTTGGGCTTGAAAATTGGCTAATTGCTCTATATTGAGCTTCGTTTCTTCATCCAGATAAAAG
>CAZAJW010000197.1:0-4469 GCA_964485485.1 uncultured Atribacterota bacterium
ATAGATGCAAATCTTTCCCATATTGTTATCCCGGAAAGAATAAGAAACCGTATGGCTAATGCAGGCATAGATGAAGGCGTACGAATTGCACAGGAATTAAGCAGAGAAATTTTAGCAATTAAAGAAGTGGCAGGTATTCATTTCTTCCCTATGAATAAGCTATCAATAATTCCTCAGCTAATAGTAAACAATTCTGAAGATAGAGCAACATTACCGGTATTATAATATTTTTTCCAGAGCTCTAATTAATTGACGATTTTGAGCAGGCGTTCCAATAGTTATTCTAACCCAGGTGTTCTTGCCCCAAACCTTCCCGGAGCGGACAATAATTCCTCTCTTGATTAGCTCTGTACACATTAAGTCAGAATCTTTTTGTAAATCAACAAAAATAAAATTGGATTCAGTAGGATAATAAAAAAGGTTTAACATATTTAATTGCTGGTATAAATATTTTTTCCCCTTTTTATTATTTTGCAATAAATTCTTCTGGTAATTATCATCAGATAAAAACGCTCTGGCAGCGATCTGAGCCAATCTGTTTACTGAATAAGGCGGCTGAACTTTCCTCAAACAGTTAATAAATTCTCTGCTGGTAATGCCAAAGCCAATACGTAAGCCAGCTATACCACCAATTTTTGAAAATGTGCGTAAACTGATGATATAGTGATTGTTTTCTTTAATCATTCTGATACTATCAGGATATTTTGGATTTTCTACAAAATCAGCATAAGCTTCATCCAGAACTATTATTATATTAGCTGGTAATTTTCTTAAAAAATCATTAAAACCTTCTTGAGTAAAAATAGTACCATCAGGATTATGAGGATTACAGAGAAAAATCAGTTTGGTCTTTGCGGTTACCTGTGCTACCATTTTCGTTAAATCAAGAAAACCTTCCCGCAAGGGGACCTTGATTATTTTTGCCCCGTATAAGCTACCAACAATCTCATAGGTAGAAAATCCATATTCACCTATAATGATTTCATCATCAGGTGCTATAAAACAGCTGCCTAACAGATACAGAAGCTCATCACCGCCATTAGTTATAATTACCATATCAGAATCAATATTATATTTTTCGGACAATGCTCTCCGAAGGAGAAAGCTGGAACCATCCGGGTACTGGTTAATATTAGCAAGTTCAATTTTTAAGGCCTTCTGTACTACCGCAGATGGGCCAATTACACTTTCATTGGTGGAAAGGTTAAAAACTTCTTCCAAGCCATATTTTAATTTGATATCACTAATAGATTGACCAGGATTATAAGGTTTTAATAATCTTACTTCTTTTCTTACTAATTTTTCTATTGACATTTGAGAACCTTTCCTTTGACTTCTTATTCTTGTCTGCGTCGTTTTAATTCTTCCAGTACATCCTGGTATTTTATCCCGTGATAAAATAGGGCAACTAAAGTGTGGAACCATAAGTCAGCAGTCTCATACACAATCTGCTCTCTGTCTTTATCTTTCAGGGCAATTAAAACTTCAGCAGCTTCTTCGACAATCTTTTTCGGCATTTTTTCTCCAGGACTCGCCATTAAACGGCACACATAAGAATCTGAACCGGGATTTCTTTTCCGGTCTTCAAACACCTGCATTAATTCATCCAGAATATTTGATTCATTCCCGGATTTTTCTTCTTTGCCAGGCACTTCTTCACCTTCAATATCCCGGTAAAAACAGGAATAAGAACCGGTATGGCAGGCCACACCCTTCTGTTCTACCTGAATCAAGAGGGTGTCATTATCACAATCTATCAATATCTGTTTTACCTTTTGCGTATTGCCGGAAGTTTCTCCTTTAACCCATAATTTCTTTCGACTGCGACTAAAAAAACAGGTCTGCCCGGTCTGTAAAGTCTTCTTCAGGGATTCCCTGTTCATATAGGCCAACATTAAAACCTGCCCATTGGATGCATCCTGAATAACTGCCGGAATTAGTCCTTCCTGATTATATTTTAATTTTTCTATTAATTTCTTCTTTACATTCATTTATTATTTCTCCAATCTGATTGATACGCCTTTCTCCGCCAGATATTTCTTAACTTGAGTAATGGAAATTTCCTTTCGGTGAAAAATTGATGCAGCCAGGGCGGCACTAGCCTTCCCTTCAGTTAGTATCTTATAAAAATGTCTTAAATTTCCCGCTCCTCCTGACGCAATAACCGGACATCCGGTATTCTCCACAACCTGGCAGGTTAATTCAGTATCAAAACCTTCTTTGGTACCATCACAATCCATACTGGTTAATAAAATTTCCCCGGCTCCCAGTTTTTCAACTTCTTTCGCCCACTTAATCGCATCTTTACCGGTTGGAGTTCTTCCACCATTAATAACTACTTCCCAATAGTTATCACGTCTTATAGCGTCAATTGCCACCACAATGGTAGAACTGCCATATTTTAAAGCAGATTCCCGGATTATTTCCGGATGTAATACTGCCGCTGTATTAATCGATACTTTATCCGCTCCTGCCCTGAGCAACTGATAAATATCATCCAGTTTATGAATGCCTCCGCCAACAGTAAAGGGAATAAATATTTTTCCCGATGTTTCTTCTACCACTTTAATAAGGATATCTCTCTTCTCCCAGGAAGCAGTAATATCCAAAAAAACAAGCTCATCTGCCTGTTCTTTTTCATAATAAGCAGCAAGTTCTACCGGATCTCCTTCATCCGTTAAATTGACAAATTTAACGCCTTTTACTACCCGTCCTTCTTTAACATCAAGACAGGGAATAATTCTCTTTGCCAAACTCATTATATTGTACTTCCCCTCTTATTTTGAAAAGATTCTTACAGCTTCTCCTAATTTGATATTTTCTTTATAGAGTGCCTTCCCTATGATAGCACCTTCCAGACCTAAGTCTTCCAGTTGCTGTAATTGGTATAAATCATCCATACTAGAAATTCCACCCGAGGCAATTATTTTACCCTCACTTTTCTGCAAAATTTTTTTAATCATGTCAATATTTGGTCCGTTTAGCATTCCGTCACGATTAATATCAGTATAGATAATTCGTTTTATACCAATTTCTGTCAAATGAGTAATAAATTTCTCCACCGGTTGATCTACTTCTTGCAGCCAACCTTCTATTGCCATACGGTTATTTTTTACATCGATACCGGCTATAATGTGATTATTAAATTGCCGGACAATAGATTGTATTTTCTCGGTTCCCTGACTCAATAAGAATGTGCCTAGTATCACACGTTGTATACCACAATTCAAATATTGTTTAATAGTATCTTCATCTCTAATCCCGCCACCTACTTGAATGGGGATATTGACTGTCCGAGCAATTTTTTTAATCATAGACTGATGAACCGGTATACCCTGAAAAGCTCCGTCTAAATCCACAATATGTATTAATTTTGCTCCCTGTTCTTCCCAATTTTTGGCCATAGCACAGGGATCCTTGGAAAAAACTTCCTTGTTTTCTGCCTTACCCTGTACAAGCCGAACACATTGACTGTCTTTGATATCAATCGCCGGAATAATCAGCATGACATATCTCTCCAAAATTCTTTAATAGATTTAATCCCTGGGAGCTGCTTTTTTCCGGATGAAACTGAACCCCGAACACATTCTCCCTGCGAACTGAAGATACAAACAATTGATGGTAATCAGACTTTGTCAATATGGTATCCTCTTTATCGGGCATACAATAGTAAGAGTGCAGGAAATAAAAATAGCTATTATTCTTAATCCCCGAAAAAAGAATCTTTTCATCCCCATCACTATTAAAACAGTAGTGAACCTGATTCCATCCCAGATGGGGCACCCGTAATGCTTTAGGAAAACGAACGACCTTACCCGGTATCAACCCCAGTCCCTGAAAAAGACCATTTTCTTCACTATAAGAAAATAGTAATTGCATTCCCAGGCAGATACCTAAAAAGGGTTTTCCCTTTTCAACCATCTCTTTGATAATCCTATCCAGCTGCTTCTCCTTCAATACCTTGATTGCATCCCTAAAAGCACCGACACCGGGTAAAATCAACCCTCTTGCTTCTTTTATTAACTCAGGATTGTCACTAATTTCTACCCTGTATCCCAGATAAGTCAAGGCATGATGCACATTTTTGATATTTCCCATCTGATAATCAATGATAACAATCATTTTATCTCCTAATTTTATGCCAGGATACCTTTGCTGGAGGGAATAGTGCCCTGCAGCCTTTTTTCCTCCTGGATTGCCTGGTCTAATGTCCTGGCAAATGCTTTAAAAATAGCTTCAATCATATGGTGAGTATTTTCTCCCTTTAATAAATCAATATGCAGGGTTAATCCTGCCTCATAAGCAAGTGCCAGGAAGAATTCTTTCCATACTTCCCCGTCAATTCTGTTTATCTTGCTTAGTCTTTCCGGAGGCACCTGATAGAACAGGCGACCTCTCCCGCTTAAGTCTATAGCAACACGAACCAACGTTTCATCCATAACCAGAAGATAAAAACCATAACGCTTTAT
>CAZAJW010000198.1:0-7332 GCA_964485485.1 uncultured Atribacterota bacterium
CAATTGCAGATAAGTCCATTAAAATTTTCATGTAATTCTTGTCTTAATTGCCGGTTTTTAACATCCTTCTCACCACAGGCTACATTACCAATCCTGATATTAATTGCCATTGTGTCTTGGATATGTTCAGAAAATTTTATAAAAGCTTCTTTATAGAAAGGATCGCTTATCACTGTACAGGATTCGCCCTCCCCGAAAGGTATTTTCCCCAATTCCTTACCAGAAGATGTAGTTAAAATTTGATTTCTTTTTATTATGATAATTCAAGAATTGGCCACCTGGTTGGCAAATAGTTAAAATAGCGATCTCAAGATAGTGCAGTTTTAAAACTTAACTAACAAAAGAAAAATTAAAATTGACAAAGAATAAAAAATGCTCTAACATTTACTTGTATATTAAAAAAAATAAAAGAAAGGATAAAAAATGAAAAAAGTATTATTGTTATTTTTGGTGTTATGTTTGTGTTTAAGTTTTTTTTCACTTGGCATCATGGCAAAGCAATCTGAATACACTGGAAAAATTGGTGTTTCTCTTCCAACTGCCACTCATGGTTATTTAGGCAGAATTAACTGGTGGGCAAGCAAAGCTATCGAGGATTGGAAAGCAAAAAGCCCTAATGTTGAATTCCTTATTGTAACAGCTGAAAATGTTACAAAACAAGCAGCTGATATTGAAGATTTAATGATTAAAGAAATTGATTCACTGGTTGTATTCCCCTTCGATGCTTCTTTGACTCCTATTATAGAAAAAGTTTACAACGAGGGAGTTTTCACAGTAGTTATTAGTAGAGGAACTACAAAACCGGTTTATGATGTTTATATTTCTAATGATGATGCAACTTACGCTCGTACAGGAATGGAATATGTTTGCGAAGAACTAGATTATAACGGAAAAGTAGTTATAATCGAAGGTATTCCAACTCCAATAAATACGATCAGAGTAGATGCAATTAATGCTGTAGCAGATCAATATCCAGGAATTGAAATACTTGATTCACAACCAGGAGAGTGGAACCAGCAAAAAGCACTTTCCGTGATGGAAAACTATCTACAAAAATATCCTCAAATTGATGCTGTTTATACATGCGATGATGATATGTTAAAAGGTGCCCTTCAAGCATACCAAGAATCAGGTAGAGATGATATCAAGGTATTCCTTGGTGGAGCAGGAATGCAGGATATGCTGAAGAGAATTATTGATGGAGATCCATTGGTAAAAGCTAATGTCAGTTTTCCCCCAGATGTTATGGCAACTGCAGTCAGTCTTGGTGTGTTAGGTCACAACGAAGTGACTCTCGAAGGTTTCTACCAACAAAAACTTCCTATCAGAATTATTCTTGCATCTGAAATTATTACTGCTGAGAACGTACAAAAATTCTATACTCCAGAGGAAATGAAATAAATAATATATTTAAAATTGAAACTATATTTTCAATTAAAAAAGAGGCTATTTTAAATAGCCTCTTTTTTATAGATAAAAAGTACTAAAAAAGCAAAATAAAACTAGGGAAAATTTAATTTATTTTCTTTGTTTACAGAAACATTTTGGTCCACTTCTGATCTGATTTGTTACTTTTTAATACTGTCTCCACAAAATCAATACCAGTTATACCTTCTTCTATTCCCGGAAAATCCCATCCGCTAACTCCACCCGGACAGTTAATTTGGTTATTTTTTCTGCAGCGAATCGCTTTAAATGCGGCAGAATAAACGTTAGAAAATGCTAATATAAATCCCTCCGGATGCCCAGGAGGAAAATACGAAGCTTTTTTGGCTTCCTCGCATAAAGCCGATATTCCTTTCTTAAACAGGATACTTGTGCCATCCGAATTCATTAATTCCAAGATTTCAGGAGATTCCTGATCCCAAAAAAGACCAGCTTTATCTCCATAAATTCTAATACGTAAGGCATTTCCTTCTCCAGTTGCAACCTGGGAAGCATGAAGAATTCCGCTTACATCATCATTGTATTTTATTAATACACTTCCACAATCTTCCAATTGGCTTTCTGGTATAGTTGTTTTAAGATCTGCACAGACTTTTTCTGGTTTCAACCCAGTGATAGTCTGAACCAAATTTAAAGCATGAATCCCGACATCAATCATGGTACAGGAAGAACCTGAAACATTTGGGTCTAAATGCCATGTTAAAAATGTTTTGGGATTATCTATAAGGGGAGAAAGCCATCCCTGATTATAACTGACAAGAATGCTATTTATTCGACCAATTGCTCCAGATTTTACCAGGTACCTAGCCTGTTTTACCATTGGATAACCAGTATAACCATGAGTTAGAGCAAATACCATTCCTGATTCTTCTTGACTATTTCTTATTTCCAATGCTTCAGAAAGAGAAATTGCCATTGGCTTATCTGAGATTACATGAAATCCGTTTTTTAAAAAAGCTTTTATCGTTTCACAATGTGATGAATTAGGTGTAGCAATAACCACAAAATCAATTCTCTGTTCCTTGGAAAAACTGTTTTCTCTCTCAATCATCTCGAGATAATTATTATATATTCTGTTTTTTTCGATTCCCAGTTCTTGGCCACGCTCCAAAGACCTAACAGGATTTCTAGAAAATACACCTGATTTAATTTCCGCTTCTCCTTTAATTATAGCAGCAGTTCTATGGGCAAATCCAATAAATGAACTCTTTCCTGCTCCAATAATCCCCCCTAATAACTTTTCCATGATATACCTCCATCAACACTAGATTAGATATAACTATTCAAGCCCTAGAATTCTTTGGTTTCTTTTCTTATCTGTAGGCATAGCTGCAAAATCATCAAAACTCCCTTTCGATGTTTCAATTAAATGGGATACAATAAATTGGGCGCCTTCTCTTGCTCCCTGGTTCGAATCTTTTAAAAAGCATTCCCATTCCAAAACAGCCCATGAGGAAAAGCCTACTTCTGTAAGAGATGAAAATACCTTTTTAAAATCAATACCCCCGTCACCAAGACTTCTGAATCGCCCAGGGCGCTCTTTCCAGTCCTGATATCCTCCATAAACTCCAGACTTTCCTGATAATCTTAATTCTGCATCTTTAACATGAAAAGCCTTGATATATTCACCATAAAGATGTATAAATTCAACATAATCCAGATGCTGCAATATAAAATGAGATGGGTCATAAAGAATTTTTACACTTTTATGATTGTTAGTAGCTTCTAAGAATCTTTCAAACGTTACACCATCATGCAAATCTTCTCCAGGATGAATTTCATATGCCAATTCAACCCCATAATCTGAGGCCATCTGTAAAATAGGTTCCCAAAGAGAAGCCAAAGTCTTAAAACCTTCCTCAACAATACCTTTAGGCCTAGGAGGCCAGGGATACATTAAGTGCCACAATAGTGCTCCTGAGAAAGTAGGGACTACCTTAAGACCTAAATTAACTGATGCTTTAATCACAGCTTTCATTTTATCAACTGCCCATTTTTGTCTTTCTTTGGGGTTATTTCTTAGATCAGCATCTGTAAAAGCATCAAATACTTCATCATACGCTGGGTGTACTGCTATTAACTGGCCAAAAAGATGAGAAGCTAATTCAGTGATTACAAGATCGCCACACATGCCTTTTATTTCTTCACAGTAGGACTTGGAAGATGCTGCTTGATCAATATCGATAAGTCTCTTTTCCCAAGCCGGTATCTGTATTCCCTTATATCCTAAAGCTTGAGCCCATGATGATATGCTTTCAAGATTATCATAGGGCGGTTTATCACCAACAAACTGGGCAAGAAATATAGCTGGTCCTTTAATTCCACTCATTAAATCCTCCTTGTATTGAAATTAAAAATACAAAGTTCTAAAAATATTTAAATTAAACAGTTATATAAGTTTGCAAATAAAAGTATTTCCTAATATTATTCAAAAAGTTTTTTAATAATATTATTTTATAATTAACTGTTTTATTGTTTCTGCCTTTGGATATATACTGCAGCAATGATCACGATACCTTTTACAGTACCCTGAAGATAAGGTGATATTCCAACCATATTCATCATATTATTAATAACACCTAGAGTTATTGCACCAAATATTGTACCCCATACTGTGCCTCGCCCACCTGTTAACATTGTCCCACCTACAATCACTGCCGCGATGGCATCAAGTTCAATCCCCATACCCATACTTGAAGTACTCACCGCATTAAACCTTGAAGCTAGAAGCATTGCAGAAACTGCGACCATTATTCCGGTTAAAGTATATGAAAAAGCACTTACATAATTAACGTTAATAGCTGAAAATATAGATACATTTCGATTTGAACCGACAGCACAAATATATCTCCCATACCTTGTATTATTTAAAAAAAAGCTAAGAGTAGCAGCTAAAACAAGCATTATCCATACTGGTAAAGGAATACGTAAGATAGTTTTCATTCCTAATCCATCATAGATAGTATTGAAAGATCTTATTTCGCCCGCGTTCCCTATGTACAAAGCTAAAGATCTAAAAATAGCCATACTACCAAGAGTAACAATAAATGGAGCAATTTTTCCCTTTGTTATTAAAATACCATTGAAAGCCCCCAGTAAAGTTCCAATTATAATCCCAGAGATTACAGCAATAATTATTGTTAAATAATTATTTTGTATAAAAGTACCTAGGTAGTTCATAAAGAGAATTACAACAGAACCAATAAAAGCTGACATAGAGCCGACAGAGAGGTCTATACCTCCACCAATTATGACAAATGTCATACCAAGCGCAATGATGCCAGTATAGGAAACCTGGCGAAGAATATTTAGTAGGTTTTGAATTCTAAGGAAGTAGGGACTTAAAAATGATGAAATTATGATTAGAACAAGTAATACAATAAGTGCAGCATACTTTTGCCAGTCAAATTTTTTTAGAAAAGTAAATTGATTGTTAATGGCTATTTTCCTCCTTCTCTAATTCCTGTTGCGTAATACATGATTTCTTCTTCGTTTATATCATTATCTTCAAGAATACCTGTTAATTTTCCATCTTGCATCACTGCAACCCTGTTGCACATTCCAATAAGTTCTTCCATTTCAGATGAAATAAAAATGCAAGAAATGCCTTGTTTTGCAAGAGAATTGATAAAATAATATATCTCCTGCTTAGCAGAAACATCTATTCCTCTAGTCGGCTCGTCAAGTATCAAGATATCAGGCTTTGTATCAAGAGTTTTTGCTAAGGATACTTTCTGTTGATTACCTCCACTTAAAAATTCAAGTTCCGTATTAAGGCTTGGTGCTTTAAGATTGAAAAGTTTTTGATATTTTTTTGCTGACTTGATTTCAGCATTATTATCTATCCACTGAAACAAGCTTTTACTGTAGTAGGGAAGAGATATAAGAGTAATATTTTTAACTACTGAGAAACCAGTAATTATTCCGCTACCTTGCCGATCTTCAGAAAGATAACCTATTTTAGACTTGATGGCATCAGCTGTATTTTTTATAGAAATCAGTTTATTTTTAATTACAATTTCGCCTTTTGAAATTGGGAGCAATCCCAATATTGCAAATGACAATTCCGTCCGTCCAGCCCCGACAAGTCCACCAAACCCAAAAATTTCTCCCTTTTTCAGATTAAATGAAATATCTTCTAATATACCAGGAACAGTTAGGCTCTTTATCTCAAAAACAATCTCATCAGAAGGCTTAGTCCTTTCAGGAAATACCTGCGATAATTTACGTCCTACCATATATTCAGCCATCTTTTTTAGTGTTACTTCACCTATCTCTTTTTCATTAACCAGATATCCATCCCTAAGAACTATAACTCTATCGCAAATCTCACGTATTTCTTTCAATTTATGAGAAATATAGATAATAGTAAGGCCTTCTTTTTGCAACTTTTTCATCAATCTAAAAAGTATTTTCACTTCATTTAGTGTAAGCACTGATGTAGGTTCATCCATTATAAGTATCTTTGATTTAAAAGCGATTGCTTTGCTTATTTCAACCATCTGTTTTTCAGCTCCACTTAGATACTCGATCCTTTCATCAGGTGAGATATTGACTTCCAGTTCATTTAATATCTCTTTAGTTCTAAGTCTCATTGTTTTTTTATCAAGGAACTTATTTTTTCTAATTTCTGATCCGAGGAAAACATTCTCATAAACGGTAAGATCTTTTATAAGGTTGAATTCTTGAGGAATAAGGGTTATGCCTATTTTTTTTGCATCGGATGGTTTTTTAATATCAACTTTTTGTCCTTCAAAGAATACATTTCCTGAACTCTGAAGATAGATTCCACTTAATATCTTCATCATCGTAGACTTTCCGGCACCATTCTCACCAATTATTCCCAATATTTCACCTTTTAGTACCGAAAAACTTAAATTGTGCAAAACCTCAACAGTGGAGAAACTTTTGCAAATATGCTCAATTTTTAAAATAACATTTTCCATATAGATAACTACCAAACATGCGAATATGTATATATTAATAAATAATGCTTGATGATAGCATAAGGAAGTTTTGATGTCAATGAATCAAATTGCCTCAATAAAAAAGTATTTGAAATTTTTTCGATCCCTCAGATACCCTTTTTAATTCTAAAAGATGCTCCTTTTCTTATAATAAAATACCGTTTAATATTTTCATAAATACATCTCACTTTTACCAGACTTAATCCATTCTTTTTATAAATGTCTAGTAACGATTGTCAAATTGTTTTATACTTTTTTATATTTAAAAATATAATCTTGCCTACAAAATCGAAGTGCACTTAATCCCTCTTTCATTCTTTAATCTTTCTGCTTTTAGATAAGACCACCAGAGAATATCAAAGATTCTTATATAAACCACTTTGGTAACAATAACATTTGACTAAATGGACTGGGTTGGGTATCTCAAATCCAATTGTAGAGAATAAATAAAATTTCATTTTAAATCACCATATTGGTAAATTTGTAATTATTTTCCAGATGCATTATCAAAAAATAATATTGTCAATTATAAACCCCCAAATATTCTTTCAAAACTTCATATCTTTGATCTTAAGAGATCAATAGTTTAAACTTTTCCATTAAACATTCCATTAAAGAACATCAAAACTCTATCTAGATCAAATTGTTCACCTTTACGAATCATCGGAACAAGGTTAGTATCAATTGATTTTTTTAACTCTTCAATCATTTGTTCCGATAAGCCTAAATTATATAAATAGTCTTTTTCATATCCATCAAATCTTAACTTTTTATCAAGCAATTCCAAGAAAGATGTTCGATTAAAATCAAATTTATTCTTTATAAAGTGACCTAAATCATAATAATCTCTAATTACCGGGGTTCTTCTTGAGATTGCAGCTTTTAATTTTTCAGCAACACTTTCTTCTAATGACAATGA
>CAZAJW010000199.1:0-11591 GCA_964485485.1 uncultured Atribacterota bacterium
AAAAACTTGATCAAGTTTTAGAATTATATAAGTAATGAAGGGATAAGGTAGGTAGATTATGGATAATTATAGAGCACATATACTGTTGTGTTATGGTGGTGCCTGTTTGTCCTCAGGGGCTGACAAGGTAAAAGAAGCATTAGAAACCGAATTAGGCCGAGCAGGCCTGCATAATGAAATAGATATCATTGCTACCGGTTGTATGGGGACATGTGAGTTAGGACCGGTTATGGTGGTTTATCCCGAAGGTATTTTTTATCAAAGGGTGTTACCTGAAGATGTCCCGGAGATTGTTCAAGAGCATTTACTGAAGGGTAGAATAGTTAAGCGTTTATTATATAAAAAACCTGAAAAAGAAGAGCTTATTGCAATGTTTAATGACATTGATTTTTTCAAGCTGCAGAAAAAAATTGCTCTAAGGAATTGTGGAAATATAAATCCGTTGGACATTGAGGAATATATTGCTGCCGATGGATACATGGCCTTAGGGAAAGCCCTAACAGAGATGAAACCGGAAGAGGTAATAGAATTTATAAAAGAATCCGGTTTGAGAGGACGAGGTGGGGCAGGATTTCCTACAGGTTTAAAGTGGCAATTTACTGCTGCGGCTCCTGGTTCACAAAAATATGTTCTATGCAATGCGGACGAGGGTGATCCTGGTGCCTTTATGGATCGGAGTCTCTTAGAAGGGGACCCCCATAGCATTATTGAGGCTATGATGATTTGTGGTTATGCTATTGGTGCTGACCAGGGGTATGTTTATGTTAGAGCAGAGTATCCTCTTGCTATTGAAAGGCTGTCCCAAGCTATTAAAGATGCCCAAAACAACCAATTATTGGGTAATAATATTTTGGGTACCGATTTTAATTTTAATTTAGAGATTAGAATGGGTGCCGGCGCATTTGTTTGTGGAGAGGAAACTGCCTTAATTCATTCTATCGAAGGTAAAAGAGGGGAACCAAGACCAAAACCTCCTTTCCCTGCTCAGAAAGGACTTTTTGACTGTCCTACTGTTTTAAATAATGTAGAAACATATGCCAATGTTCCTTATATTATTTTAAATGGTCCAAAAGAATTTGCCTCTTTGGGAACAGAAAAAAGTAAAGGAACCAAGGTATTTGCCTTGGCGGGAGATATAAATAATACCGGATTAATTGAAGTACCTATGGGTATTCCTCTAGGTACTATTATTTATGATATTGGGGGAGGAATTCCAAATAATAAGAAGTTAAAAGCAGTTCAGATAGGTGGTCCTTCCGGTGGCTGTATCCCAGTGGAACATCTTAATGTAAAAGTGGACTATGAGTCATTAAAAGAGCTGGGAGCCATTATGGGTTCCGGGGGACTAATTGTAATGGATGAAGACACCTGTATGGTTGACATAGCCCGTTATTTCATGGAATTTATTCAAGAAGAGTCCTGTGGTAAGTGTACCCCCTGCAGAGAGGGGACTCGCATCATGTTTAATATCCTAACCAGAATTTGTCAGGGCAAGGGGACTATGGAAGACTTAGATAATCTTGAACAACTTGCGTACGAAATTAAGGATACTGCTTTGTGTGGCTTGGGGCAGACTGCTCCTAATCCGATTTTATCGACACTTAAGTATTTTAGGGAAGAATATATTGAACATATACAAGATAAAAAGTGTCGAGCAGGTGTTTGTGCCGACCTGGTCTATGCACCTTGTTCTAATAGCTGTCCGGCTTCGGTAGATGTACCTGCTTACCTTGCCTATACTAAGATTGGTCAATACGAGAGAGCCTTAAAGGCCCATATGAAAACAAATCCTTTCCCGGCTGTTTGCGGTAGGGTTTGTCCGGCATTTTGTGAGTCAAGATGCAGAAGAAGGGACATTGATGAGGCAATTAATATTAGAGCTGTCAAGCGCTTTATGGCGGATGAGGTTAAAAAATACCAGCCTTCTTATCCTGATAAGAAGGAATCCAATGGTAAAAAAGTAGCTGTTATCGGGGCTGGTCCTTCCGGGCTTTCCTGTGCCTATTTCTTAACAATGATAGGTTATGAGGTAGTCGTATTTGAAGCACTTCCCGAACCGGGAGGAATGTTAACCTATGCTATTCCGGAATATAGATTACCTAAAGAAATTGTTAGAAAAGAAATAGAAGAGTTAATCAGGTATGGTATTAAGGTGAAAACTAATACAAGTATTGGTAAGGATGTTACTATTGAACAATTACGTAAAGAAGGATACCAGGCTTTCTATCTAGCTGCAGGTGCCTGGGATTGCGTGGTTCCACCAATTAATGGTTTAGAAAATGATAAAGTAATGTCCGGACTTGATTTCCTTTTTAAGGTTAATAGCGGTGAAAAAATCAATGTTGGTGATGAGGTTGTTGTAATAGGTGGAGGAAACACTGCTATCGATGCAGCCAGAACTGCTAAACGATTAGGGGCAAATGTTTCTATTATTTATCGCAGAACCCGCAGTGAAATGCCAGCAGATATTGAGGAAATTGAACAAGCTGAAATAGAAGGAGTCAATGTCTTTGTTTTGCAGAATATCAAGTCGGTTTCTGAAAATAACGGAAGGCTTAAGGTAGAAATGGTCAAAATGCGACTTGGTGAATTCGATAGTTCTGGTAGACGAAGACCAATTGAAATAGCGGCTACTCCTTTCTTAAAAGAGATTGACACGCTGATACTTGCATTGGGACAAAAAACCAAGATAAAAGAGATTGTTGAAGCAGAATCAATTACCTTGAATAGAAATGATACTGTCAAATATGTTTCTGCTAATGGGAAAACTTCAGTAAAAGATATTTTTGCCGGTGGAGATGTTGTTTCAGGCCCGGCCACAGTAGTTGAAGCCATTGGAGCAGCCCAAAACGCAGCAGAAGAAATTGATAGTTATTTAACCGGGAAGAAAGAAGAAGAGTATTATCCCTGGAGAGTGAAAGATCCCATTGAAGTATCTTTTAATCCTGAGGATGAACCAGTAAGTTGGGGGAGAGAAAGCCATCATTTAATCCCACTGGATAAAAGAAAAGGAAATACAGAAGTAGAGAATACCTGGGAATCCTCTATAGCACAAAGAGAATCTGAAAGATGTCTTCGTTGTGAATATAAAGAAGAAGAGGAGGGGTTATGAAAGTAAGGGAAATTGTAAGAAAATATGAAGGGAAAAGGGAAAATCTTTTACAGATCTTACATGAAGTTCAAGACAATGACCCGCAGAATTACATTAGTAAAGCAAATATTACTCTATTAAGTGAGGAAATGAGAATTCCATTATCTGATATTACCGGCACTGCTTCATTTTACAGCATGTTTAGCTTTCAGCCCAGGGGGAAATATATTATTCGTGTTTGCGCCAGTCCTCCTTGTCATATTATGGGTTCGGGAACAATTTTTGAAGTGATTTCTCGAGAACTACAAATCCAAAAAGGTGAAACAACAACTGACGGATTGTTTACTTTGGAAGAAACCAGTTGTTTGGGTGTCTGTTCTGTTGCTCCTGCTGTTATGATAAATGATACTGTCTATGGACACTTAACCGGAGAAAAAATAAAAAATATTATAGGACAAATCAAAAAAAAAGGAGGGCAAATAGAGTATGATGGATAAAAATATTGCCCAAATTTTGGTAGGAATTGACAGTAATACTGTTCTTTCTGGTGCTAGGCAGGTTAAAACAAAATTAATCACCGAACTAAGCAGGCATGGACTTTCCGAACAGATTAAAGTAATTGAAACTGGTAGTATTGGCCCTACAAACCAAGGTGTTGTGTTGGGAGTATTTCCCGGTGGAGAACTATATGCTAATATGACCGAAGTCGATATCGAGGAATTTATTCAGGAAAAATTTATTAAGGGAAGAACATATCAAAAAAGACTAATGTCCGGAACATTACCTGATGAATTAAGATTATTAGAATATGATTCCCGGAAAACCCAGCATTATGGTCGTATAGTTTTGAATAACTGCGGAAGGATTAGCCCTGATGATATTAATGAATATATTGGTGTAGGAGGGTATGAAGCGTTAGGTTATGTTTTGCAAGAAAAATCACCGGAAGAAATTATAGAAATTATTAAAAAATCAAATTTACGAGGAAGAGGTGGAGCAGGATTCCCTACAGGTCTAAAGTGGTCTTTCACCTTTGGAGAAAAAAATTATCCTAAGTATGTTATTTGCAATGCTGATGAAGGAGAACCTGGTACCTTCAAAGACCGTTTGATTATGGAAGGAGATCCCCATAAAATAATTGAGGCAATGACAATTGCCGGCTATGCCGTAGAAGCTGAATTTGGATACATCTACATCAGGGGGGAATATAAGTTATCCATAGAACGCCTACAGACTGCCATTAAACAGGCTAAAGAAATGGGTCTTTTGGGAAAGGATATATTCGGTTCCGGCTTCAATTTTGATATCAAGATTAAGATTGGAGCAGGTTCTTATGTATGCGGAGAAGAAACTGCTTTACTAAATTCTATGGAGGGTTATCGTGGTGAACCTCGTGTGAAACCTCCCTATCCGGCTCAAAAGGGCTTTTTGCAACAACCTACCCTCATTAATAATGTGGAAACCCTTGCCAATGTTCCTTCTATTATACTCAATGGAGTTGATTGGTTTAAGCGTTTTGGAACAGAAAGTACACCGGGTACTAAAGTTTATAGTGTTTTAGGGCATGTAAATCGTCCCGGATTGATTGAAGTTCCTATGGGAATTACCTTAAGAGAGATTATCTATGATTATGCCGGTGGAATATCATCTGGCAAATTCAAAATGGCTCAAATTGGTGGTACAGCCGGTGATGTTTTTTCAGAACGTCTATTGGATATCCCGCTAGAATATCGTTCTTTACAGGAATTGGACCATAATCTTGGTTCAGGTGCTTTACTTATTATGAATGATGCTGTAGCGGTTTCTGATTTCCTAGTAAGCTGTATGAAATTTTTTGTGCACGAATCCTGTGGAAGATGTTCTATTTGCCGAATTGGGACCAAACATATATATGAAGCTTTTAAAAGGCTAAATAAAAAGGAAGGTTATTTTGATGAGTTAGAAAATATTCAGGATATTGCTAGCATTCTTAAATTAACCGCTTTTTGCCCATTGGGACAGTCGGTTGCCCAACCGGTGCTATCTGCTTTGAAATATTTTAGAGACGAATTGAGAGAAGGTATAAATATGGAAAAGAAACGTAAGTCTCCAACCAGAGAACAAAATGAAAAAGTCGTATACTATTCATAAAGATAAGATAAGGAGTTAAAAAATGGGAGTAAAAATTGAAATAAACAATATGCCTATAGAGGTAGAGAAAGGAACAACTATTCTAGATGCTGCAAAAAAGATAGGAATCAAGATTCCTACTCTTTGTTATCTGGAAGGACTACAAAATCCCGGTTCTTGCCGTGTATGCGTGGTGGAAGTAGAAGGTGCTAATACTCTTCAGCCGTCTTGTGTTACAGAAGTGAGAGAAGGAATGAAAATTAAGACAAATAATAAAAGAGTAAGAAATGCCAGAAAGACAATATTAGAATTATTGCTATGTGACCATCCCTGGGAATGTAATACCTGTGACCGAAATCAAAGCTGTGAATTACAAAAATTGGCAGATGAATACGGTATAAGAGAAGTAAGATTTCAATCTGTTAAGGAGAGGTTACCCTTAGATGAGAGTACCCCCGGAATTATTCGAGATCCCAATAAATGTATTTTGTGCCGAAGATGTGTAACTGTATGTCAAGAAGTCCAGGGCGTCAGTACCTTGGCTCCTCGTTACCGTGGGTTTGATACGATTATTGGTCCTGGTCAAGAAGATTGTCTGGATGAAGCTGTCTGCGTGCAATGCGGACAATGTGCTGCAGTTTGTCCGGTAGGTGCGATTAGTGAGCATGATGATACTGAAAAGGTTTGGGAAGCATTAGAAGATCCCGAAAAATATGTGGTAGTCCAGACTGCTCCAGCCATTCGGGCTGCTCTGGGGGAATGTTTTGACTTACCACCGGGTACATTGGTTAAAGGACGTATGGTTGCGGCATTGAGGAGATTGGGATTTAAGCAAATATTTGATACTAACTTTGCTGCCGATTTGACCATTATGGAGGAAGGTACTGAATTATTAACACGCTTAAAGAAAAAATTGGTAGACAAGGACGAAAGTACTAAATTACCCATGTTTACTTCCTGTTCCCCCGGTTGGATTAACTATATGGAAAATTTTTATCCAGAATTGGTAAATAATGTTTCAACCTGTAAATCCCCACAACAGATGTTTGGCGCAATAGCAAAAACTTATTTAGCTGAGAAGATCGGCATTAGAAAGGAAGACATGGTTGTGGTATCAATTATGCCCTGTACCGCCAAGAAATTTGAATGTAATCGAGATGAAATGGATGATAGTGGCACAAAAGATGTTGATTATGTCTTGACTACCCGGGAATTAGGGAAGATGATTAAGGAAGCAGGCCTTGAATTTGTAAATTTACCGGATGAAGAAATGGATGCCCCGATGGGTATTTCTACCGGTGCAGCGGATATTTTTGCCAATACCGGTGGTGTAATGGAAGCCGCGCTTCGTACGGCTTATGCTATTGTTACAGGAGGGGATCTACCTTTTGAAAAATTGCACATCACGCCTGTTCAGGGATTAGACGGAGTAAAAGAAGCCGAGTTAACTATTAAAGAAACATTACCGGATTGGAAGTTTTTAGAGGGAGTCACCCTTAAGGTAGCGGTAGCACATGGGCTGGGAAATGCCAATAAAGTGATTGAATCTATTCTAAAAGGAGAAAAAGAATATCATTTTATTGAAATTATGACCTGCCCGGGTGGCTGTATTGGTGGTGGTGGGCAACCACGTCTGACTACCGATGAAGTGAGAAAGGCCAGAATTCAGGCAATTTACAAAGAGGATGAAGGTCGTGAATTCCGAAAATCTCATGAAAACCCTGCAATTAAACAACTATATGATGAATTTTTGGGTAAACCTTTAGGGGAGAAATCCCATCATCTTCTTCATACTCATTATTTCGATAAGAAAAAGAAAAGAGAAAAGGTGTAAATTTTAAGAAATATAAGTTAAAAATACAATAGATTGACCTGTGAGGAAGAAAAGTAGATTTTGACCTCAAGGGGGGAGACTAGACTAAAAGAATATTTATAAAAGGATTAATCTTCTTTCTTGAAGGTTAATCCTTTTTCTTTAAAGGTAAAAAGCTATAGAGGAATTATCATGAAGTATCGTTTTGGAACCGTAAGTATATTTATCAAGCCGGAAAAATGCTCAATAAAAAAACTAAATGACATTCTGAGTCAACATGCAGAGATGATATTGGGAAGGATTGGTATGCCCAATTCCCAGCAAAAGATCAATATAATTTGTCTGATTATTTATGGAGATACTGACCAAATAGGATCCCTTACCGGTAAGTTGGGGTTATTAAATGGCATACAGGTTAAGTCTTGTTTATATAAATCTAAATATTAATTATCTAAGAAAGAGAGGAAGAGATAATGCAAAATACCGGAATCAGGTGGATAACCAGAACAGGAATTTTATTAGCCATAGCTTTGGTGTTTCAAATGGGAGGATTCCCTCAGTTTATTACCGGTCCATTAGTAAATACCGTACTTTATCTTTCGGCCATGATCGTGGGTTGGCCGGGTGGTGTATTGATTGGCATCTTTACTCCCGTAATTGCCGCTATGCGAGGGATACTTCCACCGCCTCTGGCTCCGTTAATACCTTTTATTGCTTTAAGTAATGGTGTTTTGGTAATTTTATTCTTTTGGTTAAAATCTAAAAGTAAAATATTAGGAATTTTTGTTGCTTCTATTGTTAAGTTTTTGCTTTTGGCTGCAGCTGTAAATTTATTAGTTCAGGTTCCAGCTCCGGTTGCCCAGATGATGAGTTTTCCCCAGGCCTTAACAGCACTGGCAGGAGGGTTTATTGCCTTGTTGGCTGAAAGGGCGCTAAGGAGTTCAGGCCTTAATATTTTTGATTAGAATGAAAAAAAAGGTTATAATGTTTTTAAATTAAAAAAATTTTTATGGTTCGAAAGCGGAAATAAAACTAACCTTAATTATTATTTAGTAAGAAAATATATTTCTATTTTAGAAAAACTCTGACCAACCTTGGAGTATTGGATAATATAATATATTAATAATAACTTGAAAGCAGAAAATATGGAAGATCAAATGGATAATGTTTTATTACAAGAATTTAGTTCTGAACAGCTCATTCAATTGGGTAAAATCATCACAAAATACCGGGAAGAACCCGGTGGTTTAATTCTTTTACTTGAAGATGCCCAGAATATTCTTGGGTATTTACCTATGATAGTTTTGAAAAAGATTGCCTACGAAACAAATATTCCTTTGAGTAAAATCTATGGTATAGTGACTTTTTACTCTTTTTTTACCATGAAGATTCGAGGCAGACATACTATTCAGATGTGTTTGGGGACAGCGTGTTATGTTAAAGGTGGCAACAACAATGCACAAATCATTGAAAAAGAATATAAAGTCAAGCCTGGAGAAACGACTTCAGATAGAAGGTTTACTTATGAAACGGTCAGATGTTTGGGAGTTTGTGGATTGGCACCAGTGATGGTAGTTGATGGTGAAGTATATGGGAGAGTTCAATCGTCAAAAGTAATAGAGATATTAGAAAAGTATCAATAAGTCTACAATAATAGAAAAGGTATTTTAATTTGATATGATAAAATTAAAAGCAAAAGATTTATTAAAAATACAAAAAGAACTCATTAACAAGAAAGATAACTTAAGACAAAGTAAGAAAGTTAATGTTATTGTTCATATGGGCACTTGTGGTATTGCCTCAGGTGCCCAAAAAATTCTAGATACTCTTTTGAAAAAAATTTCTGAGTCAAAAATAAGCAAAGAAATAATGATTTCCAAAACCGGGTGCATAGGATTTTGCGGAAGAGAACCTATGGTAACCATAGAAGTATCGGGACAGGAACCAGTTATTTACCAGGAATTGAATCAGAAAAAAATACTGGAAATTTTTGAACAACATGTTTTGAAAAGCCAACCTTTATCCGGTTATGCCTTGGCCAGAGGAAGACAAGATCAAATTAAGGAGAGAATCAAGCATAAAGGGATATTTCCTGGTGAGGCGATAACAGAAAAGTTGATTCCCGGAATAGAGAAAATACCCTTTTATAGGAATCAAGAATTAAGAGTATCAAGAAATCGTGGCCTGATTGACCCAGAAAAAATCGAAGACTATATTGCTAGAGATGGATATAAGGGAATGGCCAAATCACTTACCGCTATGAGCCCGGATGAAATTATTAGTGAAGTACTGGCTTCAGGTTTAAGAGGAAGGGGAGGAGCAGGGTTTCCCACCGGTCTTAAATGGCAGTTTGCCGCGAAAGAAAATAGTGAAAACAAATATGTTATCTGTAATGCTGATGAGGGTGACCCAGGTGCTTATATGAATCGAAGTATCTTAGAAGGAGATCCCCATTCTGTAATTGAAGGGATGGTCATTGCTGCCAAAGCAATCGGTGCGCACCAGGGATATGTTTATTGCCGGGCCGAATATCCTCTGGCTATAAAAATTTTAAACAAAGCTATTGACCAGGCTAAAGAATGGGGACTAATAGGGGTTGATATTCTGGGAACAGGTTTTGATTTTGACTTAAAGATTTACCGTGGAGCCGGGGCTTTTGTTTGCGGAGAAGAAACAGCCTTAATGAGGTCCATTGAGGGCAAAAGAGGTGTACCGAGGCCTCGTCCTCCTTTCCCTGCCAAGGCCGGTTTGTGGGAAAAGCCCACCGTTCTAAATAATACTGAGACATTAGCCAATATTCCTCAGATTATTCTCAATGGAAGTACATGGTTTGCCAAAGTTGGCACACAAAAAAGTAAAGGGACTAAGATTTTCGCATTGACTGGTGATGTCAATAATGTAGGTTTAGTCGAAGTGCCTATTGGTACAACTTTAGAGACAATTATTTTTGACATTGGTGGTGGAATACCTGAAGATAAAAGATTCAAGGCAGCCCAAATCGGAGGACCTTCTGGAGGTTGTATCCCATCTCAATATCTTAATGTTCGAATTGATTATGAAACAATTAAAGAACTGGGTGCTATTATGGGATCCGGGGGGTTGATTGTTATAAATGAAGATAAGAGTGCGGTAGATATAGCTCGCTTCTTTATGGATTTTTGTCAGGAAGAATCCTGCGGCAAATGTACTCCTTGCCGGGAAGGCACCAACAGGTTGTCAGAAATTCTTAACAATATCTGGGAAGGAAAAGGCAAAGAAGGGGATATTGAACTTCTAGAAAAACTGGCAAATATTCTCAAAGACACTGCTCTTTGTGGATTGGGACAAACTGCACCAAATCCGGTTTTAACTACCATTCGATACTTTAGAGAAGAGTATGAGACCCAAATCAAGGAAAAAAAGAGACATAAAAAGTTTACTATTTATCATTAAAGATATTGTAAAAATTGGTATATGTTACTTAAAGGAAATAAGATATTTATAATGCTATTAATTGATAACAAACATAGAAGAAAATATTTAACCATGAAAAACCACCTTCTGAGAAGTTGGTAATGGTTAAATAAAGGTTTTACCATAAAAATATCAAGATAATTTATATGATCATTTTTCACCTGAAATGCAAAAAGCTATATTACTTGCGAATATTCAGTTAAAATACAAGAAATAAAATATAACCAAGTAACCAGGAAAAGGTTAACCCCTTTTAGGGGTTCTTAAAGTCACTTGCTTTGAGGGTGCGATATTTACTCCTAATATAAGAACCAACTGTTAAAAAATATGAAAGAGGTGATTTAAGCAGTGTCCTATATTAATATTACCATAAATGATAAGACTGTAATTGCTAAAGAAGGAATAACTATCATGGATGCTGCGAAGCAAGTGGGTATTAAGATACCGGCTTTATGTTCCATGCCTGAACTCGGCTTTCAACCCGGTGCCTGTCGTATTTGTGTGGTAGAAGTTATTGGTAATCCTGCTTTGGTTGCCTCGTGTGTATATCCTATAAGAAGGAATATGAAAATATATACACATAGTAATAGAGTTTTAGAAGCACGAAGGATGATTCTGGAGTTACTTTTAGCTAATCATCCTCTGGACTGCATGACTTGTGAGAAGAGTGGATCATGTTTGTTAGAAGAACTTGCTTATGAATTAGGTGTCAAGAAATCTCGGTTCATCCAAAATAGAGAGAATAAGTTAATTGATGATAACAACCCCTTTATATTAAGAGACATGAATAAATGTGTTTTATGTGGTCGATGTGTAGAAATCTGTAATGAAATCCAACAATCTCATGTCATTGATTTTGCTCATCGTGGTAGTAAAACAGAAATTGTAGTTGAGGGGGGAGTTGATTTAATCAATACAAGATGCGAATTTTGCGGTCAATGTGTGGCAGTCTGTCCCGTCGGAGCTTTGACTGATAAAACAGCCCAAGGGAAAGGGAGATTTTGGGAATTTCAAAAAGTCCATACTACCTGCAATTATTGTGGCTGTGGCTGTGGATTTGACCTGAATATCAAAGATGGGAAGGTAGTAAAGGTTACTTCCAATGCTGATAGTGTAGTAAATGGA
>CAZAJW010000200.1:0-2098 GCA_964485485.1 uncultured Atribacterota bacterium
AACCATTCGAACAAAGAAAGACGGTTCTACACTTTCAGTAATAATAACTGTTGCCCCAGTTATTAGAGAAGGGAAATGTCGGGCAGTCATTGCCTTTTATCAGGATATAACAGAACAAAAGAAAGTGCTGAAGAAATTACAGGAAAGTGAGGAGAAATATCGAACTTTGTTTGAGAATACACCGGCAGTTTACTGTCAATCTGATACAAAGGGTAATATTTTAATGATAAATCCTGCTGGTGTTGAGTTGCTGGGATATAATTCTCCAGAAGAAATCATCGGTAAAAATCTTACTTATGACATATATTGCAACCCTGAAGAAAGATTTACTTTTTTAGAGAACATGAAAAAAAACCAGGGCAGTATAAAAGATTATGAAGTCACCCTGAGGAAAAAAGATGGCACCCCTGTTGTAGTCTCGACCAATAGTCAATATTACTATAATAAGGACGGTACTTTGTCAGGAGTAGTAGGAATTTTTGTAGACATAACCGAACGCAAGAAAAATGAAGATGATTTACATAAAAGTCAACAGGAATTTGCCAGTTTGTTTAAAAACAGTCCTGAAGCCCTGGTTTACATAGATAGAAATAGCAATATTTTAGATATCAACCCTCGTTTTACAGAAATCTTCGGTTATACTTGGGAAGAAGCGGTAGGAAGGAACATCAATGATGGCATGATTCATCCTCCAAACAAAATTAAAGAAGCTGAAGATTTATATCAACAATCGTTATCTGGAAATTATTATAATTATGAAACAATAAGGAAAAAGAAAAGTGGATCTTATTTCCCGGTAGGCATTTCTAGCTCTACCGTATTTATAGATGGAAAGCCAAAAGGTAGAATCGTATCTTATATGGATATTACTGAAACTAAGCGGAATGAAAAGATTCAGCAAGTTTTATATTATATTGCTAAGGTAGCCAATTCTTACACTTCCCTTGATCAACTTTATCAAATTATTCATAAGCAGTTAGAAGGTCTTATTAATACTACGAATTTTTACATAGCCTTATTGAATAAAGAGAAAAATGAAGTTTACTTCCCATATAATTCTGATGAACTTAATCGCGTTCATCACTCCAGGTCTCTTGATCATGATTCTTTGATTACATATGTTTTAAATAGAGGTGAAACCATATTTGTGAATCAAAAAATAATTGAAGAAAATGAATATTTAAAAAGATTTAAAAAATTGTTCAGTAATTTTCAAAAAGCCTGGTTAGGCGTACCTCTTAAGATTGAAAAAGATACTATCGGTGCTATAGTTGTTCAGAGTTATACCGAATCAAATTGCTATTCAAAGGAAGACATTCAACTGCTGGAGATAGTTTCTTCCCAGATATCAATTGCTATTAAACAAAAACAGGACGAAGAAGCTCTACACAAAAGCCGTGAAGAATTTGCCAGTTTGTTTGAAAGTCATTCTGAGGCATTGCTTTATGTTGATGAACATGGAATTATTTTAGATATCAATAAGCGTTTTACCCAAGTTTTTGGCTATACCCTAGAAGAAATTAAAGGTAAAAATATAAATTGTGGAATTATTCATCCACCTGATAAAGTAAACGAGGGAGAGGAACTTGATAAAAAAGCACTTTCTCAGGGCTATGTGCGATTTGAAACGATGCGGAAAAAGAAAGACGGTACCATACTTCCAGTTTCAATATCCGGATCACCCGTTATTATTAACGGAAAAGCCAGAGGAATTATCGGAACTTATATTGATATTACTGAAAGGAAACAATTAGAAATTCAATTGGGTAAAATGGCCCGCATTGATACCTTGACCAACTGTTACAATCGCAGATATGGCCTGGATTTGCTGAATAGACAGATAAAATTATCTAAACGTAACAAAACACCACTGTTAGTAAGTTTTGTGGATATTGATAATTTCAAAGAAATTAATGATACTTTTGGCCATTGCGAAGGAGACCAGATTTTAAAAGAAGTTGCCGATTTGTTTAGCTCTACCTTGAGAGAAGCAGATATCATATGTCGTATAGGAGGAGATGAATTTTTATTGGTATTTCCGGGTAGCTCTCTAAAGGAAGTCCCTTTAATAAAAAAACGAATGCAAAAAAATTTAACT
>CAZAJW010000201.1:0-25565 GCA_964485485.1 uncultured Atribacterota bacterium
TTTAGATTATGCTCCCTTGCCCCTTTTATACTTATTTTATTATGTGCCATTTTTGTAACTCCCAATTATTTTCATGCACTTTGCAATTGCCTTAAAATATTATTTTCATGTATGAAAATAGTATAACGTCAAAAGACAGTATATAGTATCGAGTATGTAGTATGTAGTCCAATATAAAAATACAATAAATATACTTAAAAGGTTCAAATTCAAAACAGTATCGAGTCTAGAATAAAGTAATAAGTGCTAAGTAATGAATACAGTTTTCAGTTCTCAGTTTTCAGTTCAATACAATAATGCAAATAATAATTGACTAAATAATACGTATTGCATCAAAAACAGTATCGAGTCTAGATCAGTATAGTCACCTTCACCCCCACCTTTATCCTCCCCCCTCAAGGGGGAGGAGATAGAAGAAGGGTTAATCCTGCCCTCAAGGGGGGAGGAAACAAAGTGACAAGTGATAAGTAATAAATACAGTTTTCAGTTCTTAGTTTTCAGTTGTCAGTTAAATATCAAAATACAGTTTACCTGTTTAGCAAATAATTCGTATTGCGTCCAAAATTAGTATATCGTATAACGTATACCGTTAAGATTCGTATTGCGTCGTGCGTATTGCGTATTGCGTATTGCGCAAATACAGTATCGAGTATGTAGTATCGAGTCTAGAATACAGTAATAAGTGATAAGTAATGAGTAAGAAATACAGTTTTCAGTTTATAGTTTACAGTTTTCGGTTAAATGTAATCGAAAATATTTAAGAAATTGTCTTCTCCTCATACTTCCCTCTCCCCTCGAATAATATTTATTAATATCCCTCTCCCCTCGGTGGGAGAGGGTTAGGGTGAGGGGGAAGAAATAAATCATCTGAAATCCGAAAACCCCCCTTAACTTATTCCCACAATATTTTACTACATACACGACACTCGATACTCGATATTATTTTCATTTAAACATAGTTCTTTCTTTTTTCAGTCTTTTGATTTCATCTCTTAATAATGCTGCTTTTTCAAAATCCAACTGCTTAGCTGCCTGGTTCATTTCATTTTTTAAAGATTTTAATAAGCTATTCAGGCTACCTTTTGGCAAATACTTTGCTTTACCTTCACTGACTGAATAATCCTCTTCTTCCAGATTAATCTCCTCGGAATAAATCAAATCATATATTGGTTTTTTAATTGTTTGTGGAATAATATTGTTCTTCTGATTATATTCCAACTGTATTTTTCTTCTGCGGTTGGTTTCATTGATTGCTCTCTGCATAGAACCTGTTATTTCATTGCAATACAATATAACCGTACCATTAATATTTCTGGCAGCTCGGCCCATCGTTTGTATCAGAGAAGTTTCCGATCTTAGAAAACCTTCTTTATCTGCATCCAAAATTGCCACTAGAGAGACTTCAGGCAAATCTAACCCTTCTCTCAATAAATTGACCCCGACCAATACATCAAACTTGCCTTCCCTAAGGCTTTTTAGAATCTTAATCCTTTCTATTGTACCAATTTCTGAATGAAGATACCTTACTTTGATTGCAATATTCTGCAGGTATTCTGCTGTATCTTCAGCCATTTTTTTTGTTAAAGTAGTTACCAGTATTCTTTCTTTTTTTGTAACTCTTCTTTTAATTTCTGCAATTAGATCATCAATTTGAAATTCAGCCGGTCGTATAACAACCTCAGGATCTATCAAACCTGTTGGTCTAATAATCTGTTCTACAATCTGATAACTCTTATCTATTTCATACCGGGCAGGAGTCGCGGATACAAACAAAACTTTTTTCATATATTTTTCAAATTCATGAAAAACTAATGGCCTATTATCATAAGCCGAAGGCAGTCGGAATCCATATTTCACCAAACTATCTTTTCTTGATTTGTCACCTGCATACATTCCTCTTATCTGGGGTAAAGTTACATGTGATTCATCAATGAGCATAAAAAAAGGGCCAGGAAAATAATCTAACAGAGTAGCGGGCGGCTCTCCTTCTTTTCTCCCGCTCAAGTGTCTGGAATAATTCTCAATACCGGTACAATATCCGAATTGAGATAACATCTCCAAGTCATATCTTGTTCTTTGTTTCAATCTTTCTGCTTCCAGATACTTATTATGCTTTTGAAAATAGTCCAACCTATCCTTTAATTCCATCCTGATTAATTTCATTGCTTCTTCTATCCGTCCATGGGTAGTAACAAAATGTTTCGCTGGATATATTGCTATTCTTTTTCTTTTTTGAATTTTATGACCGGTTAACGGGTTAATTTCATGTATTGATTCTACTACATCACCAAATAGTTCGATTCGAAATGCATTTTCAGAATATGCAGGGAACACTTCTATTACATCCCCCCTGACTCGAAAACGACTTCTCTGGAATTCAATATCATTTCTTTCATACTGTATATCTACTAATCTTCTAATAATATCACCTCTCTCACATTGCTGATTCTCTTCTACCATTAAAACCAGCTGCGAGAAATCCGACGGGGAACCTAATCCATATATGCAGGAAACACTGGAAACAATGATTACATCATTTCTTTCCAATAAAGAAGCGGTAGCTGCTAATCTTAACTTGTCAATTTCTTCATTTATTGAAGAATCTTTTTCAATATAAGTATCTGTTCGTGCAATATAGGCTTCAGGCTGATAATAATCATAATAACTCACAAAATAACCAACCGCATTATGAGGAAAATAACGCTTGAACTCATTGCATAGTTGTGCTGCCAGAGTCTTGTTATGGGAAATAACCAAAGTCGGCATCTGTAGATTCTGAATGATATTGGCCATAGTAAATGTTTTTCCCGAGCCAGTGACACCCAATAAAGTCTGTATTTCTTTTCCTTTTTGATAACCATCACTTATTCTTTTTATGGCTTCCGGCTGATCTCCCTGAGGGGGATAATCAGCAACTAATTGAAATTTTCTTTCAGACATAGCAAACCTTTATATTTTCCTTAGGTAATATAGATATTAGATGAAGAGAAAAGTAATTTTTCCAAAAATAAATTATACCACAAATTATGAAATAGTCAGATCAACAGTTTTAAAATGGGCTTTAAATTTGAATCTTTTAAAAATTATAAATAATTATCATAGAATTTAGCTTACTTATTAAATTAAGGTATATCTAAATATTTAATTTGCCTGCATGTTATGTAGAAGATTGTTAAGCTCTATCCAGAGTTGGAAAGCCTGTTCTTTCGTTTGTTCAACAGAAAAACTATTATCAATAACATAATCCGCTAGAAGTACCTTATCCTCTATTGGTGTCTGAGCTCTAATTCTTTTGATTGCTTCATCTTTTGATAATCCCTCTCTTTGAAGTAATCTATTCATCTGCTCTTTCTTGTTAATATAAACTACAATAATCTTATCCATCATATATTCGATATGTGCTTCAAAAAGTAATGGTGCGTCAATAATGCAAATGACATCCTCGGTAGCCCGGTTGCTTATCTGATTTAATTGTTTCTTCATCACTTCAATTATTATAGGGTGGGTTATCTGATTTAGTAAATTTAGTTTTTCTTGATTTGAAAAAACAATTTTTGCTAATTTTTTCCGATTAATTTCCTGATTCTCCTTTAGAATTTCTACACCAAAATTTTGTACAATTTTTTCCCAGGCTTTGTGCTGTGGCTTTACAATTTGCCGGGCAATTACATCTAAATCAACAATTTTTGCTCCTAACCTTTTAAATATTTGTGCTACGGTTGTTTTCCCGGAAACAATTCCTCCGGTAAGCCCTACATTAAGCATATTCACAGATATTACCTCATATTTTTAAAAAAATAACTTTATTATTCCAGTTCTCCCCAACGATTACCGGTTTTAAAATTAACTACTAACGGAATGCTTAATCGTAAGCAGTTTTCCATTATTTCTTTTACAATTAATTTCTTTTTATCTAATTCGGAGTTTGGTATTTCAAAGATTAACTCGTCATGTATTTGCAGGATTAAACCACTTCTAAGATTCTGGCTTTCCAATTTCTGATTTATTCTAATCATAGCTATCTTGATTAAGTCTGCTGCCGTTCCCTGAATTGGTGTATTAATAGCAGTCCGTTCATAAAACTCCCTAATATTTTTATTTGGGCTGTCGATCCCCTCCAAATACCTTATGCGATTTAGCATCGTTTGTACATATTTATTTTTTCTAGCTGTTATAATCTGTTTTTCTATAAATTCTTTCACCTGATAGTATTTTTGAAAATAGGCATCAATATATTGTTGTGCATCTTCACTGCTAATTCCAAGATTATTAGCCAGACCATAACTACTTATTCCATAAATAATGCCAAAATTGATGGTCTTAGCGATTCTCCTCATTTCTTTGCTAACAATATTTTCGTCAATATTAAAAATTTGAGCAGCAGTATAGGCATGAATGTCTTCTCCCTTAAAAAAGGCATTCAGCAAATTTTTATCCTGCGATAAATGTGCCAGTATTCTTAATTCAACCTGGGAATAATCAGCAGATAAATATATATTGCCCTTCTCAGCAATAAAAGCGTTCCTTATAGCTCTACCTAACTCTGTCCTTATGGGTATATTTTGTAAATTCGGATTGTTACTGCTTAATCGGCCGGTTGAAGTGCCGGTTTGATTGAAACAAGTATGAATTCGCCCGGTTTTGGAATTAATTAATTTGGGCAATTTGTCAATATAGGTATTTTTTAACTTTTCCAATTCACGATAATTAAGAATTTTTGCAACTACTTCGTGTTTCTCTGATAATTTATTTAAAACCTGTGCATTAGTTGAATAGCCGGTTTTAATCTTTTTACTAGCAGGTAATTTTAGTTTATGAAACAAAATATGGCTTAGTTGCTTTGGGGAATTCAAATTAAATTCTTCTCCAGCAATCTTAAATATTTCTTTTTTAACATCATCAATATTTTTGGAAAATTTCTGGGACATTTCTTTAAGAAAAGCAGTATCCAGCTTGACTCCGGTTTTCTCCATCTGGTAAATAACTTGAATAAGTGGAAGCTCAATATCCTGGTAGAGGCTAGCTAAGTGATTTTCTTGTAATAAATTCTGTAAGTTTTTCTTCAACGGGATTAATAGCTTTGCTTGCCAGCAAATATCTTTTTCTTTTTCTGACACATTTTTATCTTTTTGCTTTTTATCTGGTGCAATTCTATTATCCTGTTGGAGATACTCCTGTATTATATTTGTTACAGAGTAATCCTGTTGGGAAGGATTTAATAAATAAGCAGCAATTTTTGCATCAAAATAAGGTGTCTGAAGAAAGTGATAGTCATCACACAAACAATTCCACACATTTTTCAGGTCATATCCAATTTTTTCAATTTTTGTATTTTGAAAAAGAGGTAAAATGTATTTTCTTACTTTTTCAATTGAAATGTGTTCTTCTTTCTCTATTAATTTATCATCTGCTTCTATCCTAATTAAAAATACGTCATCTCCTGTGGCGAATGCAGCTCTTTCAATTTTTTTTGGGGATATCGTATATGTTCGCTCAATTTCAAATAAAAATGAAAAGCAACCTGTTAATTTAATCTTTTCACATAACTGAACTAGTTCTTGTTCATTTTTCAGTTCACGAAAAATAATTTTTTTTTCTTTATTCTGATTAATGTTGTCATTGGACTCGGGTATTTTTTCTAATAATTTTTTAAATTCATATTTTTGAAAAAGTTCTCTGAGCTTCAGGTAATCTGGACCCTTATAATCAAATTTTTCCAGCTCCAAATCAAGATTCATATCTCTTTTAATCATAGCCAATTCTTTACTTAATCTAGCTTGTTCCTGGTATTTATCTATTTTATTTCTCAAGGATTCTTTTTTTATTTTTTCCTGATTTTTTATTATATTTTCCAAGTTACCAAATGATTTTATTAAACCCTTGGCTGTTTTTTCTCCTATACCGGGAATTCCGGGAATATTGTCTGATGAATCTCCTTTCAAGCCAATATAATCAGGAATTAATTCAGGAGGAAATCCTAACATTTTCTCAACCGAATCCAATTGATATTTTTTGACTTGAGAAATTCCTTTCTGCATTAAAATTATTTCCGTATCCTTATCAATTAACTGTAATAAATCACGGTCTCCTGTTACAATAACGGTTTCATATTCACTATTCTTTGCCATATCAACAATAGACCCGATAACATCATCAGCTTCATATTCTTCAATAGCAATTGAAGGAATGTTGTACCTGGCAACGATCTCTCTTATAATAGGCAGTTGATCAATTAATTCTTGAGGCATTTTTTCCCGTTGTGCTTTGTACTGTTTATATTTCTTATGACGGAAAGTAGGCTTCGGCGTATCAAAAGCAATAATAAGCCCATCCGGTTTTTGTTCTTCCAATAATCTCATAAGCACCAGGGTAAAGCCATAGGCAGCATTTATAAGCTGTCCATAAGTAGTGGTTAATTTTGGTAAGGCAAAAAAAGCGCGATATATCAAACCTTGTCCGTCAATAAGAAATAATTTTTTTGATTTTTTATTCATAATAATTAATTTACTTTCTAAAAAAAATAATACCTTTCCCCATTTCTTGTTAAATTGCTATATTTTGTCCATCTTAAAAACCTTATTTGGTAAGCATTTTACTTGACATTATAAATAGACTAATCTATAATTTTTAAGAATGTTTCAAAAATAATCATCAGGCCGAAGTGGCGAAATTGGTAGACGCACTGGACTCAAAATCCAGCGGGCCTCACAGCCCGTGTCGGTTCGACTCCGACCTTCGGCACCACCTTTTACTATTAAATTATCTAGTCTTTTCAAACCATACCTTCCCGTGGTCTAAAAAATCTTTGATTTCTCTAATTATTTTCTGATTATATTCAATACCAATGTTTTCATTAACTTGTTGGTGATATATTTTTTGTTGTGCTTTAAAATGAATAATAACCCTATTTTCACCGGGATATTGTTTAAATATTTTTTTAAGCATTTTTAATTTTTCTACATCCAGTTGATTTATATCTGCTTCTATGTGCAAATAATGATGATTTACCCTATTATTTTCACGCTTCTTTGACTTTTTTATTTTATAATTGTCAATTGGAATAACTGACTCGGCCAATATTTTTACATTAAACTCCGCCGCATCAAGACGTCCTTCCAGGACAACCACCTTTTCCTCTGTCATTGCTTCTTTAAAATCTTCATATGTTTTGGGAAAAACGATAACATCTATCGTGCCTTCCAGGTCCTCTAAAACAAAATAAGCCATCATATTCCCATTCTTGGTTGTCTTCTTTCTCAAAGCCGTAATAATGCCTCCCAGAATAAGATTGCTTTTGTCTTTAAACTGATGTAGTTGGGAAGAATTGGCAGTAACAATTTGTCTTAACTTTTCCTGATAGTCTTCTAGGGGATGATGAGAAAGATAGAAACCCAAGGTTTCTTTCTCCATAGTCAAAAGCTCCTGGTCGGAAAATTCTTCAATATCCGGTAATAGTATATCATCGGGTTGCTGAGATTGAGAACCTTTACCCATTAAGGCAAAAAGGTTGGTTTGACCGTTTCTCTTTTCTCTCTGTATTTCATGTCCTAAATTTATAGCTTTCTCTAATACTGATAATAGCTGAGCTCTTTTTGATTCAGTTGAATCGAATGCTCCACATTTTATCAGACTTTCTACAACTCTACGATTCATTGTTTTTGCATCTACTCTTTGACAAAAATCAAAAAGAGAAACAAAAGGACCATTTTCAGTTCGTTCTTGAATAATATTCTCAATAGCAGCCTTGCCTACATTCTTAACCGCCGCCAAACCAAAACGAATTTTTTCCCGATCAACAACCGTAAAATCAATCAGACTTTCATTTATATCAGGAGGTAATATTTTAAGATTTATATTCTGGCATTCCTTGATATATTTAACTACTTTGTCTGTATTTTGCATAATACTGGTTAAAAGTGCAGCCATATACTCAACAGGATAATGAGCTTTTAGATAAGCAGTTTGGTAAGATATGAAAGCATAGGAAACACTATGGGATTTATTAAATCCATATCCGGCAAAATAGGCAATAAGATCATATATTTCATTGGCAGTCTGTTTATCGATATTATTTTTAACAGCACCCTTGATAAAGAGTTGATGCTGCTTTTTCATCACTTCCTTCTCTTTTTTCCCCATTGCCTTCCGTAATATATCAGCCTGGCCAAGGGAAAAACCGGCCAATTGACTGGCAACCTGCATGACCTGTTCTTGATAAACGATAACGCCATAAGTATCACGTAAAATTGGTTCTAAACTGGGATGTAAATATTTTATTTCAATTTTACCTTTTTTCCTGTTTATAAAATCGTCAATCATACCACTACCCAATGGACCAGGTCTGAATAAAGCCAAAAGAGCTGTGATATCTTCAATATTCCTGGGTTCTAACCGCTTTACCAGGTCTATCATTCCTGAGCTTTCTAACTGAAAAAGACCACAGCAATCTCCTCTGGATAATAACTTATAGACTTCATCATCATCCAGCGGAATATCGTTAATATTAATATTTTCACCTCGAGTATTTCGAATAATCCTTAAGGTATTATTAATTACAGATAAGGTTCTCAGTCCCAAAAAATCCATTTTTAGTAAACCTAGTGATTCCAAATCCTCAGCTGCATATTGTGTTGATACTTCACCATCAGAGGTTAATTGTAGTGGAACGAAATTGGTTAAAGATTCTCTGGATAATACCACACCAGCTGCATGGGTGGAAGCATGGCGGGATAATCCTTCTAATTTTGAAGAAATTTCAATCATCTTTTTAATATTTGGCTCATTTTCCATCCTAGTCTTCAGTTCAGGTTCAAGCTGTAAGGCTTTTTCGATAGTCATTTTAGGGTCCATGGGAATTAACTTGGCAATTTTATCAACCTGTCCATAAGGTATTCCCAAAGCCCTTCCTACATCGCGTATGGCAGCTCGAGCTGCCATTGTCCCAAAAGTAATAATCTGTGAAACTTTGTCACGCCCATATTTCTTACTAACATATTCGATAACTTCCCCTCTTCCTTCATAACTGAAATCGATATCAAAATCAGGCATACTGATTCTGTCGGGATTAAGAAACCTCTCAAATAGTAAGTTGTAATCCAGGGGATTGATATTGGTTATATTTAGACAGTAAGCTACTAAACTTCCGGCAGCTGAACCTCTGCCCGGCCCAACCATGATATGATGATTCTTAGCATAATTAACAAAATCCCAAACAATCAAGAAATAGGTAGCAAAGCCCATTTTTTTTATAACCGATAATTCATAATCCAATCGTTTAGAAATATTTTCGTCTACTTCTTTAAATTTGTTTTTAGCACCTACATAACATAATTGACGTAAATAGTCATTATCGGTAAGTTTTTCAGGCATATCAAAAACCGGTAGATGGGCATTCCTAAAATCTATTTCCAGATTGCACTTCTGGGCAATTTTTATTGTATTTTCCAATGCCTCGGGAATATCAGCAAAATGCTGTTGCATTTCTTCAGGAGTATTAAAATAGAATTCATCTGTGCTTAATTTCATTCTGTTAGGATCATCCAGGTTAGTTGCTGTTTGGATACATAACAATATATCATGTGCTTCCCGATCTTCCCTGTTCATATAATGCACATCATTGGTAGCAACTAATGGCATTTTTAAGGAATGACCCAATTTAATCAATTCTTCGTTTACCTTAATTTGCTCAGGCATGGTGTTATTTTGTAATTCTAAATAGAAATCGTCTTTGCCAAATATGTTCTGATATGATATGGCAAGTTCACGGGCTTTTGTAGGGTTATTCTGCAAAATCATTCGGGGTATTTCTCCATTCATGCAGGCAGAAAGCCCAATCAATCCCTCACTGTATTGTTTTAAAATCTCCTTATCTATTCTAGGTTTATAATAAAAACCTTCCAGAAAGGATTTGGTCACCAACTGGAGAAGGTTCTGATAACCTTTCTTATTTTTAACCAGCAGGATTAGGTGGCTGGGTGATTCTTTTTTCCCGTTTGATTTATCTTTTCTACTCTGAGGAGCTACATAAACTTCACAGCCTATAATAGGTTTAATCTGATTGGCAACAGCTTCTTTATAGAATTGTATCACTCCATACATAACCCCATGATCGGTTAATGCTAATGCAGGCATATTGTATTTTTTGGCTTTAGCGACCAAATCTTTAATCCTACATGCCCCATCGAGAAGACTAAATTCAGAATGGACATGAAGGTGAACAAAATTCTTGTTTTCTGACATAATAATTAACTCTCTAAAATTTCTAAAAAAATGGAAAGTCTTTTCGACTTCCCATTATTCTGTTCTCTATATTAATACTATCACAATTTTTTGTTATTTTTACAGGTGTTATTACTTAAATTCCTGATTTTTTCGTAAGTTGTTTTTCCCAAATAATTATTTAAAGAAAATCTTTGCCAGGTCAAGCCACTTCTGATCAACTGTTTTAATCTTGTTTGTTGCATCTTCCAGAGGTATGGCAATAATCTCATTTCCCTTCATAGCAGCCAAATTGCCAAATTTCTGTTGTTCAATCAATTCCACGGCCTTGACTCCAGTACGTAAACCTAACATTCGGTCAAAGACAGTCGGAATACCACCCCTCTGCATATGTCCGATAACAGCATGCCTGGTTTCTATACCAGTTTTTTCACTAATGATATCTCCTAATGACTGACCAATTTCTCTCTTTTTCAATATCATGTGTCCAAATTGATCCAGCTCTTCTTCTCCTTCACCAGCTCCAGGTAACTCAACTCCTTCGGAAACTACAACTAATGCATATTTCTTTCGAGAGTAAACACGTTGTAATTGCTTACACATTCCTTCAATATCCGGTTCCTCTTCCGGAACAAGTATCCAGTCTGCCCCTGATGAGAGACCGGTATAAAGAGCTACCCAACCAGCATGCCGACCCATAACTTCTAATATCATAACACGATGGTGTGATTTTCCGGTATCTTCCAAACTTTTCATGGCCTCCACGGCCCGAGTAACCGAACTATCAAAGCCAAAGGTAAAATCTGTAGCTGATAAATCGTTATCCATGGTTTTGGGGACACCAACCACTTTCACTTCTTTCTCTTTAAAAAACTTATTTGCAACCCCAAGAGTATCCTCGCCTCCCATGGCCAGAATAGCATCCAAACCATAATTATTAATCGTATTCAAAACTCTTTTAACACCGTCTTCTATTTTAAATGGATTGGTCCGGGAAGTTCCTAGAAAAGTACCTGCTTTATCAATTAATTCTTCTACATCCTGTAAATGAATCTTAAAGAGATTTCCATCGATTAACCCTCTCCAGCCATCTCGAATACCAAAAACTTCATAATCATAGTCATAAGCACGATAAACGGCTCCGCGAATAGCAGGATTTAAACCGCAACAATCTCCTCCGCCTGTTAAAATTCCAATTCTTTTTGACATCACGCACCTCCAAAATATTTTTTGCTGACCTTTTTGTAAATATTATTAGGCCTGGTTGTTTGAACCTAATACTCTAATGCGACCTCTAATAACTTCTTTGGCAGCTTCTTTGGCTGGAGCCAACATTTTTCTGGGATCAATTTCATCGATATTTTGAGCAAGAAATTCTCTTGTTGCTTTAGTAAAAGACATGCGAATTCGAGTATCAATATTTATTTTGCAAATCCCTGCGGCAATTCCTTTTCTAATTTCTTCATCACTTGCTCCGGATGCTCCATGTAAGACTAATGGCACTCCTGTTAAATCTCTTATCTTTTCAATTCGGGGTATATCTAATTGAGCAATTTGTTCCTTACATCCATGGATTGTTCCAACCGCTGCCGCCAGTGAATCAATTTCCGTCATTCTTACAAATCTTTCGGCTTCTTCCGGATCTGCCATATATTCCTTGATTCTTTCCCGAGCTACTCCCGGTTCATCACTGGAATCCATTTTCCCAATTTGTCCAATTTCTGCTTCTACGGGTACCTTACAAACATGGGCCATTTCCACTACTTTTTTAGTCATTGCAACGTTTTCATCAAACGGCAGTTTGGAGCCATCGAACATTAATGATGTAAATCCTGCACGTAAACAAAGAATATTTTGATAATAATCAGTTCCATGATCTAAATGCAATACAACAGGTATGGTTGCTTTTTCAGCCATCGTTTTAACCATACTTACAATCATCTCTAATCCAGCATATTTAATTGCTCCCTGAGAAGCCTGTACAATAACCGGAGCCCTTTCCTCTTCGGCGGTTTCAATTATTGCCTGCACAATCTCCATATTATTTGCATTAAAGGCACCAACAGCGTAATGATTTTTCTGTGCATCAATTAATATTTCCTTACTTGTTACTAAAGGCATGCAATTCTCCTTTCAATATTTGAATATTCATATAGTTGTTAGATATAATTCTATCTTATATTTTTTTATTATATAGTTGTTATAAGATGATTGCAATCACTGCTTAACAATTTTAGAAAATCTTTTATCTTTTTAATATTTAACTATATATTAGTTAAACTTCTAAGATAATAAATATCGGCCCCACAATGCGGATGGTTTTAAGATCCCCTGAAAGAGGTGTACCTTTTTGTTAGTTACTTTTGTTTTTTTTCTTATATTTTAATTGAATATTTTTAAGTAATATAATTGCCTGCTTTGGATCTCAGAGGAAAATTTGTCAGATAGCTCATCTTCATCTTTTTCATGGTTAGATAAAAATGAAATTATAAAAATATTTGAGTAAATCAATAATTAGTGCTATATTCGGTGAAGATTACTTATTATAGAAATAATATTTAAGTAAATACAAAATTAAAGAAAGGAGAATAAAATGCCGGATTTTCAGAACGATACTTCTGACAAAATCATCAATATAACAGAAAAATTATCAACAATAAAATTTGGTAAAGGGATAATAATATTAGTGGGTTTACTTATTATTATCTTATACCTTGCTACCGGGATTTATATTGTACAGCCCGATGAACATGGTGTAATCAGGCGTTTCGGGAAATTCGCCAGAATGGACAGCTCCGGTTTGCATTATCATTTACCCTACCCCTTTGAATCGGCTGTTACTCCCTCGGTTACAGAAGTAAAGCGAATTGAAATTGGTTTTAGAACTGTTCGAAGCGGTTATATGGATGTTTCCAAAGAAGCACTCATGTTAACAGGAGACGAAAATATCGTTAGTGCTGAATCGATTGTACAATACAGAATAAAAAATGCTGCCGATTATCTCTTTAATATCATCGAACCGGAACAAACAGTTAGAAATGCTGCGGAGGCGGCCTTAAGGCAGGTTATCGGGAGCCGAAAAATTGATGATGCCTTGACAGAAGGAAAATATGAAATTCAAGAAGAGACTAAGCTACTTATTCAGGAATTACTTGATTCCTATCAATCAGGAGTCGTGATTATCGCAGTTCAGCTCCAGGATGTTAATCCACCGGAGGAAGTATCTGCTGCCTTCAAAGATGTGGCAAGTGCAAAAGAAGATAAAAGCAAATTCATCAATGAAGCAGAAGGTTACTATAATGATGTCATACCCGATGCAAGAGGCGAGGCCGTCGAGATTACTAAAAAAGCAGAAGGTTATAAAATCGAGAGAATTAAAAAAGCTGAAGGTGATGTGGAAAAGTTTAACCAAATTCTAAAGGAATATCAAAAAGGGGAAGAGGTAACCAAATATCGCTTGTATATTGAAACTATGGAATCAATTTTACCTGGGATGAGGAAATTTATCATGGAAAATAGCACTGATGATAGTTTACTGAAATTTTTACCCCTTAGTGACCAACCATGGCAGGAAACACCGGGGAAGGAGGTTGTTCAATAATGAAAAAGAGTCTATTTTTAATTATTGTAATCATACTAATCCTAATTGCTAACTTTTCACTTTTCGTTGTTGATGAGACTAAACAAGCTATTGTCTTACAATTTGGTAAACCGATAAAGGCAATTCAGGAAGCTGGTTTATATGCTAAAATACCCTTAATTCAAAATGTGGTTTTATTTGAAGGAAGACTACTTATTTATGATGCACAGCCAACTGAAATTATTACTAGAGATAAGAAGACCTTGATTCTTGATAACTATGCCCGCTGGAGAATTGAAGACCCATTGCTTTTTCTGCAAACAGTAAGAGATATTAACGGTGCCCAGGCTCGCCTGGACGATGTTATCTATTCCGAACTCAGGGTCGATCTGGGAAAATTTGAAATGAGCGAAATTGTTTCTCAGAAAAGAACCGAGATTATGAAAACAGTCACCGAGCGAAGCAACGAAAAATCAATGGAATATGGAATTAACATTGTTGATGTCAGGATAAAACGTGCAGATTTACCTAGTGAAAATGAACAGAACATCTTTGCCAGGATGGAGGCAGAACGGGAAAGAATTGCCAAACAATACCGCGCCGAAGGAAGAGAAGAGGCTGCAAAAATTATTGCGGAAACAGAGAGAGAAAAGACTGTTATTCTAGCTGAGGCTTATAAAGAAGCTCAACAATTACAGGGCGAAGGAGAAGCTGAATCAATTAGAATCTATGCTGAAAGCTTTAATCAGGACCCACAATTTTACCAATTCTTAAGAACACTGGAATCTTATGAAAACAGCTTTAGTGACAGTACCACTATTCTACTCTCACCTGATAATGAATACATCAAGTATATTAATCAAATAACGGTTGATGAGTGATTAAAAGCTCCAGATAAAATGGGTCTTTCGAACTTCTAATCTTAAAAACAGAAAATTGTTCGAAAGACCCGCTATTTATTTATAACAGTAAATATCATACCCGCATAGCAAACGGCTTTAATAACCTTCTTCAAGGTTAATCTTATTTTTCGGCTCCTCTCCATAAAATATTCTGACAATATTTTTATAAACAGATAGAATATTTTCTTCAATAGCCTTATCACTATAACCGGCATTATGTGGTGTCATAATGACATTTGACAATTCATGAAAGGCGTATCTACTAGGCAATCTCTCCGGATGTTTTTTATCAGGATATAGATACCAGGTATCAATTGCCGCACCAGCTAAATTTTTGTTTTTTAAATTTTGATAGAGAGCTTTTTCATTAACAACTTTTCCCCTGCCAATATTAATAAGAAATTTACCCTGCATTAGTCTTAACATTTTTTCATCAATCATGTTTTCGGTTTTACTGGTAAGAGGCACAGCTATGATGATAAAATCAGAATTCTTGATAACATATTCTAACTGTTCGATATTGCCTAAAAAGGTTAATCCATATTTTTTTTCCAGTTGTTCTTCTTTTTTAAATGAGCGTTTAATAGAATAGATATTCATACCGAAAGATTTTGCTTTTTTAGCAATTTCCTGACCTATTGAACCCAGGCCAATAATTCCTAAGTTTCTCCCATAAAGTTGTATTGTCGGTTCTTTGCTAACAAACCCATGCCATTTTCCCACTCTTAAATCTCGGTCATTATTGACTAAATTCTTCGCAAGAGCCAATAACAGGCAAATAGCATGTTCGGAAACAGCGTGATTATTACCATGAGTGTTACATACCGTCATGTTGGGAAATTTCTTAAAAACCTCTAAATTTTGTTTGTCTACTCCTGCAAAGGGTATTTGAAAAAGTTTGAGATTTTTTGCCATTTGAAGATTTGGTTCAGTCAATTCACCACCTACAATAACATCTGCTTGGGCAATTTGGTTATCAGGATGACTCTCTTCCTGTGTTAAAAAGGCAAAATTAAGGGGTAAATTATCCTTATCATTAAACTTATTTAACATCTCCAACCAATTTTCCCGATTAACCATTTTGCTTAATATCAATACATTTATTTTTTTATCACCACTGTTATTTCTTTGCTTTTCTCTATCCTGGGAGTATTTACGAGCAGCTACAATATGTTTACATTCCAAGTTCCATTTTTGACAGTGATTTTGAAAATCATAACAATCACATTCGGGGATATCTAAATTCACGTAGTGTGTTTTATTGCTCTTCTGACTTTTAACTAAAAAAACATTTCCTTCTTGCGAAACACTTAAATCTTTTGAGGCTATAGCCCTGTTATTCTGCTCTTCCTGAATCAATAATTTCCTCGCCAAATTATCAGCTAGTTGATTTTCTTCTCTTCGATTCCAAATAAAAAATACCGGGGATTTAATCTCATCCAGTAATTCCTGTATTCTCTGATATAGAAGAATAATTTTTTTGTTCTTTACCTTGAATTGTTTGTTTAATTGTTTTACAACCAATTGGCTGTCACAATAAAATTCAACTGTTTGGGCAGGTATATTTTTTATTTCCTCCAACCCCTTAATAACAGCACGGTATTCGGCAATATTATTGGTTCCTCTACCAATAATTTCATTAACTTTTTTAAGCAAATTACCATCCTGATAAATAACAATACCAATAGCCATTTTTCCGGGATTAGGAATACAGGAACCATCAACGCGTACTAATAATTTTGACATAATACTCCTCTTCTTTGTTTTTTATAAATGACGATTATTGTTTAACAATTATTTCCTGTATAGTGAACACCTCTTTTTCTTATACTATTTATTGTCAGCAATGAAACTTTTAAATCTAAATATAAATATGTTGCTATTTTTATACTATCTATATAATATTATATACACTATTACTTTATTTACAAAATTATGATATTGCATATTTTATTCAATCATAAAAAGACTAAGATAAGCTAGATGATAATTTTTCATCTGAAGTTAAAGTTTTATTGCTTAAGAAATATTATAAATAAAATCGAAAGAAAAAAGCTAGAAAACAGTAAATAGTTAAACTTTTTTAGAGTTTCTGAAAGCCACTCGCTATGCGGGTGCGATATTTACTATGTATAAATATTTGACATTTTTATATAATTAACTAAAATGTTGTAATTGAGGATAGAGATAATTTAAAATTTAATATAATTATTATAATCTATTTCTCCATTAAAAAGGGGTTTATTAATATGGATAAGAGAATACAATATGCTTTTGAACATTCCAAAACATTGAAATGGCCAAAACAACTGCTTTCCTCTTTTGGTTCATCAGAAGTTCATTATCATGTTTTAACTGAACCGGTTTACCAGGAATTTACCAATGGAGTTACCGAAACAGTCGTTAGAGAAGGAAAAGTAAGCTGGTTTCCGCCTCAGCTATTAACACCAGGTTATATACTAAGAATAGAAGGTTTTAGCGATGAGGCCAGGAAAGCTTTTTCATCATTAGCTAATGAAATGCCGGATATAGCCAGTATATTATATCGTTTTCAATTTAAAAGAGAAATTGATTCAATGAATTTTGTTACCGGTAATATAGAATCCGTTGCTGATAAAATAGCAAAAGATATTGACAAAAAAGGTGATAATTTAGCTGCTATTATTAAAGGTGTGGGAGATTTGTGGGATATTTCACTTTCAAAATTCATTCTTGATATGATGACCAGAAGTGCCAGGCAATCCCAATTCCCTGAACTTAGAAAAAAAGGATTAATCTCCTACAACCAATTTGGACAACAGGTTGTATCAAGGGATAAACAAGGTATTCCCCTTGTGGCAAAAAAGGAAATTGAATCTATGTTTGACATGGTTAAAAAAGGTGAAATGGAACCCAAGGATTTAAAAAATGAATTAGACAGATGGGGTTTATTTGAAATATATCAAGATCGTTTCTTTGATCTATTTAAAAGGAGGTAGTTTTGTCATACATTAAATCAGCACTAGAGATAGCTTTAGAAAAATCAAAAAAAATTGATAAATTAAGTCCAGAAGAAATGAATGAAATCAAACAACAAGAAAGAATTGATAATATTCTGGCTAACTATTACAAAGACCAGATTGAATCAGACGATTTATGGCAACATTTAAAAGATGTTCCAAATCAATTTTTAATAATGGCACAAAATAATTTTCTTCAATCTTTAACTTTTCAAAGCAATGATTATGAATTTAAAAAAAGAAAAGATGGCATTCTAGCTATTGAAAACCTGAAAAAGAATAATCAATCAGCAAACATTGAACTTTACCTTGAACAGCTAAAAAATACACAGGATGAATTCCAAAAAAACAAAGAACAGGTATTGAAAAATTTAAGAGAAGAACTAGAAAAGGACCCTCAAAAGAGATTGCAGACAGTACAACAAGGCAATCAAATTGTAGTAAAACAGTTGAGTTTAGAAGAAGCATTAGAACAGAACCAACAGTTAAAACAAAAACTGAATCAATTAGAAGAACAATTTAAAAGAAAATTTAATATGGTTAAAGAAAAATTGATTGAGATTGTCAATGAATAAGCAATTTTGTCACTTTTTTAAAATAGAACTAAAAATGCCGGTCGTCTCCAAAAAATCAACCGGCATTTTTAGTTAATTATATATCCATTATCTTTATTAATCTAGTTTAGAAAAACCTTACAGCCTTTTATTTTCTAATGTTTTAGTAAACTACTACTCGCATAGCGGGTAGCTTTCAGAGGCCTCTAAAAGAGGCTAAATTTTTTGTTACTTTTAGCTTTTTTGTTTCGATTTTATTTATAATATTTCTTAAGCAATATACCTTTTATCTTTGGATTTCAGATAAAAAATTATTAGCTAGTTTATCTTAATCTTTTTATGGTAAACCTATAATTTGCATATCCCTGGGATGAACAATGGTATAAATAATACTAATTTCATATTCTCCCTCAGGTTCCAGCATGAATTCCCACATCCATACTCCCTCTTTATTATTCCAATCTTTCAGTTGAGGTTCTTTACTAATCTTATCAATATTGACCTTAATTCTATCATCTTCTGAAACAGGTACGCTTTCAAAGATATAGCATAATGATTCTGTATCCTGAAAATTTTCTACCATAATCTTATATTCATATTTTGTTGTAATTTTAGATGAAGGGATAGCAGCAATTAACGTTTCGTCCCTGAACTTTTTTATTAATTCTCTTTGAACTTTTACGTTTTCGGCAATGCCCAATGAAATATCAAAATCTTCTCCCGGAGGAATATAGCTTATTGCTGCATTCCCGGTAAAACTACCTTCTAAAAATACATTAACTTCACCTGGTAATAAAGGAATATCCAGTCTATTCTCAATGTATACATTAAAGTAAACAAAAGGACTTTCCTTCGGAAAAGCTTTATAGCTGAACTGGCCTGTCAGTTTTTCTTCAGAAATCAAGATTTTTTCCCGGCTGGTACCAGATGGAATGGACACTTTTTGTGGAACATGAAAAGTAACACTGGTGCCTTTATATTCAACAGGTACCAATAATTCCCCTTCACCAACACTGCTAGCCTCAACCATATCTGATTCTGCTCGGTACATTGGCATTTCCATTGACTTTTTCAGACTATCATCATATTGATAAGGTCTCAGAAACCAGGATTGGATAGAAGGCAGCTGCCCTGATATTGTCGGTCTGGCAGTAGATAAAGATATATTGACATTTTCCCAATCCATTCCGGTGGACTGGTTTATTAGTGCATAAGATACTAATTCAATACTATTCTGCTTTATATTTGCTCTGACATCATAAATAGGCTGCCAGCTTATTTCTTCCTTCAATTGGTAAGATAATAAAATATTTAAGCTGCTTTTTTGGTAAATTTCTAAATCTAAGATGATAACTTTTTTCGTCTCTCTTTGTTTGCTGGAAATTTGCTGAAGTTGTCTCTCTAATAAAGCTATCTTGTCCTGATAAGACTCTATTTGAAAATCATGATTTAAAGCTTGTTCATAGTTTGTTTTTAATTTTTCATCTAAAAAGATATAAATACTTTCAAGTTGGTCTATTGAGGGTACTCTTATATTTAAGGTACCATCCATCTTTTGTTCTTGGAAAAAATAAATAATTGAATTTAAAAATTCTTTTTTATCTTTCAAACCATCCTTTTCACTTTTTATCACTCTTATCTTTTTTTCAAGTTGATTAATTTCATCCTGTAATTGCCTTATTCTAGCTGCCGGTTCCTCTTCCAGGTAAGCAGTTTCGATGTTGACCCCTGCAATCCTGGCAATTTCATCATCAGTTTCTTCTAATTCTGCACTGATAGTTTTTTCATCAAACTTTTCCAAGATATCATCGAAAATAATTCGGTAAAATCCTTTATCTAACTCCAGTCTACCTTCTTTTAAAAGCATAGCTGAACGGGGATAAATATAAATATGACTAATTTTCGAATCTATTAAAACTTCTTGTTGTATTGCAAAAGAATGTAAGGAAGAAACCAAAACCAAAATGAACACCAAAAATATTATTTTTTTAATCATAACCAATATAACACCTGTTTCTAAAATAAGATTTTTATCTTACTTTTTTGGATTTTGGAAAAATATTTATTAATGTTATATTTCGCCTCTTACTTTAAAAAAGACTATGGCAAAATTTTCTATCATCCTGTTTATTTCATTTCTAACTATTTGACTAATTTCATTTTCATCACAAATGCCAAGAACTTCATCGCTCCACATCTCATAATTATCATAATTTCCTGCTTTACATTCAATGTAATAAGCAATAGGAGATTTATCTCCTGCAATCCATACTCTGAACCATATGCTACCTGCTTTTTTTGCTTTCTCTTCTTCCTGAAAGATAGCAGATTCCTCAGTAGTAATCTCCTGATACTCAACACCGCTAAAGTTATTCTTATATCTTAATTTGGCATAATCAGTAAGCTCATTGCTGTTTAATCCAATTATGGATGTTCGGTCTCCCTGTACTTTTACATAAATATAGCCAAAACTATCTATTTCTGCAAAATCACCGTACAGTATATCAGCAATGCTTTTCTGTGCACTGGCAATACTGGTAACAGAAAAAACCATTATTGCTATAAACATAAATATAACTATTTTCTTTACCATTTTAACCTTCTCTTTCCAATAAATGTCGCACCCGCATAGCGGGTGGCTTTAAAAAACTTTTAAAAAGTTCTCAATTTTCATTTTTTATTGATTATGAATTATGAATGAAAATTGAGAACAAATAATTTTTATCTTTATTTTAAACCACTATGATTTTTCGCAATTGTATCTGCGAGCTGATTAAGTTTTATATAATCCTCTTTTCGAGGGTTACTTTTAACCATTACTGTGGGTAATAATTCTACTTTTAGATTTTTTAACAATTGAAGGATATCTTCTTCCATTTTGCTTCCCCATCCGAATGAGCCAATAATCCCTGCATATTTTGCTTTTGGTTTTAAGATATTGCACAAATAAGCAGCATATACAACTTGTGGATGCGGTCCAGTTAATACTGTTGGAGATGCCAAAATAATTGTTGCAGCATCAACTAATGATATTGCTAATTTACCAATATCAGTATAAATCAAATGATATGGAGTTACCTTTATGTCCCTACTAATCAGCTGTTCCATCAAATAATAGACCATTTTCTCTGTGCTTCCGTGCATTGAAATATAGGGAATAACCACCTCATTTTTTACCTTCTCCGATACCCATTCACGATAAGCACTTAAAATATATTCAGGATTTTTATAGATAGGACCATGGCTGGGGGCAATAATTTTAATGGGCATATCTTTTAATTTATTAAGGTGATTGCTAATGTTTTGTCTAAAGGGCATCATTATTTCAGCATAATACCTTTTAGCTGCATGGTAGACATTGGCATTGTCTTCAGACCATAATTCACTGGTAGCAAGATGAGAGCCTAAAAAATCACAGGTAAACAATATCCTTTCTTCAGGTAAATAAGTAAGAAATGTTTCCGGCCAATGTACCCATGGAGCAAAAATAAACTGATATTTCTTATCCCCAAATTGAAATATTTCACCATCTTCTATCTCATAAAAATCTTTATCCTCTAAATGCAACTCATCTATTAACAATCCCTTACACTTTTTATTGGTAATAACCTGACATCCTGGATATTTTTTTAAAACATCTTTAATGCAACCTGCGTGGTCCTGTTCAGCATGATGGGCAATAATATAACTTATTTTTTCTACTTTTGCCTCTTTTAAATTTTGAAAAAACTCTTCTTTTTTAGCGGGGTCCACGGTATCAATAAGAAGCGCATCGTCTTTGTTTTTAACTAAATAGGAATTATAGCTAGTTCCATCAGGCAAGGGAATTAACTCATCAAATAGTCTCCGGTCCCAGTCAATAGAACCAACCCAATAAATATCTTCAGTAAGTTGTCTAATTGGCAAAATTCTTATTCCTCCTTTTCAAATTCATCTTTACTTGCTCCACATAAAGGGCATACCCAGTCTTCAGGCAAGTCGTCAAACGAGGTTCCGGGTTCAATGTCTGATTCCGGATCTCCTTTTTCCGGATCATAGATATAACCGCAGACAGTACATCTATATTTATTCATTATCATCACCCCTTTCTAAATCATTTATTTCTTATTATATTTATTATAAATTAATTTCACAATTTATTCATCTTTTCTTTTAATAAATTAAGAACCAAGTCTGGTTTTGCTCTGCCTTTAGTATGACGCATTACCTGGCCAACCAAAAAATTTACCGCTTTTTCCTTACCAGAACGATAATCCTTAACTGACTGGATATTGTCCTTGACAACTTTTTCAATAATAATATCAATTTCGTCTTTATCACTTATTTGAGTAAGTCCATTTTTTTGCACCAAATCGGTAGCGCCCTGACCGGTTTTAAACATTTTCTCAAAAATTGTCTTTGCAATCTTTCCGCTAATGACCTTTCGGTCAATCAACTGTAATAGTTCAGCCAATCTTTCCGCTGAAATAGGACTTGAACTAATTTCTATTCCTTCTTTGCCTAAATATCTCAATAATTCACTTAGAATCCAGTTAGTCAATTTTTTATAGTCTTTATAATCCTTAGCAGCTTCTTCGAAATAATCACCTAATGATTTTATCTCGACCAAACGACTGGCATCATAGTCAGAAAGACTAAAATCTCTAATAAATCTTTCTTTTCGGTCTACGGGCAATTCTGGAAGGCTATCTTTGATTTCATTTACCCAAGAATCTTTGACCTTTAACGGCAACAAATCCGGCTCCGGGAAATAACGATAATCATGGGCTTCTTCCTTACTTCGCATAGTAACTGTCTGGTTATTAGGCTCATCCCATCGTCTTGTTTCCTGTGATACTTTCTCGCCATTTTTAATTAATTCTCTTTGCCTACATATCTCATAATCCAGAGCTCTTTTAATCGCCCGAAAAGAATTCATATTTTTTACCTCGGTTTTGGTTCCCAGTTTATTAGTTTTTGAATCTCTGATAGAGATATTTGCATCACATCTCATTGAACCCCGTTCTAAATTACCATCACAGACACCAAGGTACTGAACAATACTCCTAAGGTTTTGCAGAAAAATAATTGCCTCCTCTGAAGAATGTATATCCGGCTCGGTTACTATTTCCAATAATGGAACACAGGCACGATTGTAATCAACCAATGAATCGACTATTTGTCCTTTTTGTTCAATGTGCACTAACTTGCCGGCATCCTCTTCCATATGTGCCCTGGTAATGCGTATTTTGCTATTTTTTTTTGATTCCCCTATTGTTAATTCCATAAATCCTTCTTCTGCCAAAGGCAGATCATATTGGGATATCTGGAAAGCTTTTGGTAAATCAGGATAAAAATAATTTTTGCGGTGAAAAATACTCGTACTATTTATTCGACAGTTTAAAGCAACAGCAGTCCTAATAGCTAATTCTACAGCTTTTTTATTGAGAACCGGCAGGCCTCCCGGTAAACCAAGACAAACCGGACAAGTATGTGTGTTAGGCTCTTGGTCAATATAGTCTGTGCTACAATTACAAAATATCTTTGTTTTTGTCAATAATTGAACATGGATTTCTAAACCGATTACAATATCATCTTGCATGTTAAACTCCATTCTCTTATATTCGCTTTGTTATTTTTAAAATTTATATTATATAGTTGGTTTTCTAGAGCTGGCTTTACCAGAATGTGACTCAAAATTATAGGCAACTCTCAATATTTTTTCTTCCTCAAATGCCCGTCCGATAATTTGAAGTCCGATAGGCAAAGTATCCTTTACTGTAAAGCCACAATTAATTGATAAACCAGGTAATCCAGCCATGTTAACCGGCATAGTATAGACATCTGTCAGATACATGGTTAAAGGATCATCAATTTTTTCCCCTATTTTGAAAGCAGGGACAGGAGAGGTAGGAGATAGAATTATATCAAACTTTTTAAAGACATTGTCAAAATCTTTTTTGATTAAAGTCCTCACCTTTTGTGCTTTTAAATAATAAGCATCATAATAACCAGAACTTAAGGCATAGGTCCCCAACATTATTCGCCGAATAACCTCTGGTCCAAAACCTGTGCTTCTGGTTTTCCTATACATATCTTCAAGATTATTGCTCCCCCCTGTTCTTAAGCCATATTGGACTCCGTCATATTTAGCTAAGTTTGAGCTTGCCTCTGCCATAGCAATCAAATAATAAGCAGGTAAAGCATATTCTATATTTGGTAAAGATACTTCTTCTACTTTTCCCCCTAATTTAGAAATTACGTTAATCGCTTTCATTACTGAATCTTTTACCTCACTATTTAAACCCTGTTTAAAATATTCCCGGGGAATAGCAAATTTTAGATCTTTAATACCTTCCCGGCAGGAATCAAAAAAATCAGGAACCGGGACATCTGCAGAGGTTGAATCCATTTCATCATGACCACATATAACATTCATCATCAAGGCTGCATCTTTGACATCCTTGGTTATGGTTCCGACTTGATCCAGAGAGGAAGCATAAGCTATAACTCCATAACGAGAAACTCTTCCGTAAGTGGGTTTCATACCTACAACTCCACAAAAAGAGGCTGGTAATCTTATGGAACCCCCGGTGTCCGTCCCTAAGGCCATCAGCGCTTCATTTGCTGCCACACCCACCGCAGAACCACCACTGGATCCACCTGGAACACGAGTCATATCCCAGGGATTTAAAGTCACCTGAAAAGCAGAATTCTCATTGGAAGATCCCATTCCAAACTCATCCATGTTTGTCTTACCAATAATAATTGCACCAGCATTTTTGATTTTCCTTATGACAGTTGCATCATAAGGTGGCACAAATCCTTCTAAAATCTTTGATGCACAGTTTGTTTCAATTCCCTTAGTACAAATAATATCCTTTATTGCTACCGGGAGACCGGCCAGAGGAGGTACTTTGTCATTATTCTTTATCTTCTGGTCTATTCTTTTTGCATCTTCTAAGGCTCCCTTCCTGTTAATTCTTAAATAAGCCTTCAGTTTTTCATCAACTCTATCAATTTGATTAAAGATATCAATAATTACCTGTTCAACTGTTACTTTTCTTTGACGAACTATTTCTATATAGTCAATTCCTTTTAACTCATTCAACTGCAAATCTATTTCCTCCCATTTTCTGTGTGTTAGTAAATATCGCACCCGCAAAACAGGTGGCTTTAAGAACCCCTAAAAGGGGGGTAATTCTCTGTTTACTTTTAGTTAACCTTTTTCTACTATTTTAACTGTATATTTATAAGTAATATAACTCTTTCTAGATTTAAGATGAAAAAATGATGTTACGGATTATTTTGATATTTTTATGGTAAAACCTTT
>CAZAJW010000202.1:0-3254 GCA_964485485.1 uncultured Atribacterota bacterium
GTATATTTAAGAGAAAAAGAAGAAAACACAACACAAAAAGAACAGCAGAAAATCAATAGCCTCCAGAAAAAAGAGCAGGAGAAGAAGCAGAAAATATTACAGGAAGAAAAGCAGAAACTGGACCGGTTATATCATTCCCTTGACCCTGATAAACAAAAAGAAATTGACCAGGAAGCAGAAAATAGATTGGATGATTTCTGGAAATCCCAGTTAAATAAAGAAAGGTCTAAAGGTAAAATATCAAAGATATTACAGATTGCCTTGGATGAAAAGAGAAGAGAGTTTATCAAAAACCAGATTAATATAGATTTATAAAAATATATTATATATTTTAAATCTTATTTATTTAGGAGAGTATCATGTACATTTTCTTATCGTTGCTGATATTTTTTCTTTTCTTATTATTTTTAATTGGTCTTATTAATCCAAAATGGGTTCCGCTAAAAGGGATAAGAACCCGTAAAAAAGTCTTACTCTACTACGGTTTAACTTTATTTGTGTGTTTAATATTTTTTGGGATGACTGCACCAGATGATGTTCTGGAAAAAGAACAACCTGAATTAACAGAAAGTAATCAGAAAAGTTTCACAACTTCTGATAAAAATATGGAAGATTCAGCAATAGATAAAGAGCCAATCAAGATTTCATATAATACAACCGAATCTGAACTTTTTGTTTTTTTCAAAGGACATCACTTATATAGTGAGTGTGAAGATATTATCAACCGAGTTTCTAAATACAGGAGAAATAAAAAGTGGATTATTGATACAATGGAATATTTATTGGATAAGTGTAATAAGTGGGAAACACATGATTGTGAAAATTTTGACTTAAAAGGATATTTAAAAGACTTTGAGCATTTTAAGAACTCTTACACATTAAGCGATGAAAAATATGAGCGTTATTATCGTATTTTTCGTTGTATTGCTATAGATTTAGTATGTACTATTTACAAATATATGCTTGCAGAAGAATTATATGGTTTCCCTGGCACTTTGCCTGTTGACTTAAATTCTTTGCTGGATATATTTGACGAATATGAATTTAATTATACCGAAGATGTAAGCAGGTATTCATATATAGGTGCGTTCAATGTAAGTCAGTATTCTCAGCAAGAAGGAGAGATTTCTGAAATTCCTTATTTTAAAATAGATCGCACTTTAAATAAAACACAACCTGTTTCATTATTAATACCGTTGGGTTTCCACGAATATAAATATTTTAGTGAATTAGATCCGGATTATAATGAAGAAAAAGTGATTAGTTTTCACCATGATAATTTTATTAATTCACTTAGCAATCCATCAATATATTCAACCAAGGCGATAGATTTACTTCAAGATAAGGAATTAAGAAAATACCTGTACAAAAAAATTAAAGAGTACGTGAATTACGATAAATCTAAGATTGTAGAATCAAAAAGGTGTTCCTCCAGCTACTGTTTTTTTAAAGAAGTGCTTACATTTAATGATTACTTAATAACAATTGGGTATTTAGGGTGGGCTACATCCAGCCAGGCTTATATTTCTGTGGAGCTACAAGAACAGGCAGAAAGCAGAGATATTTTTTCTAGTATATATGACAAGCATTTATCTGTTGATGCTACTGGTGGAAAAAGTATAGATAATTTCAAAGACATATTGCACACTTTCCAACCGTTCGACAAATTTGAATATTGATTTGATTATAATTAACTATAATGATTTTAATGATAAAAAAGTAAATAAAAAATACTCAAATAGAAAAAGAATATTGATTTAATAAAAAATCAGTTTAAAGAAGTAGGAGAAATGTTATGAGTAAATATTGTGTTTACTGTGGAACGGAAATATCAGATGATGCGAAATTCTGCAGTCAATGTGGAAAAGAACAGAAAAAAGAATCAGAAATTAATCAAAAAAAGCAGGAAGAAATAACCATAGCAGAAAAAGATAATCTAATTGAAAGTCTGGACAAAGCTAAAAATTATTTTCAACAAAAACAATCTACTTACGATGAATATGATGATTTGTTGAAGAAAAAATCAGAAATAATAAAACTAAGTGGAGGCGGGTTATTTATTTTTGGAGTTATTTTAACAGCCATATACTTCTTCTTATTTATTGCTCCCAGTGAGTATAGTGCTGAGACTGCGAATTCTGTAATAGCTAAATTTATTACTATTTCTATCATTCTTATTATCGTTTTACCAATTGTACTATACAATCGCAACAATAGGTCTTTTGATAAACAAACCAAGTCAATTAACCAACAGTTATACAATATTGAAAAGGATCTACTAAAACATTTTGATGATTTTCATAATAGCCCGGTTTCTTTTAAATATTCAAATCCTAAAATTATTGAGGTTTTAAAAGATATCATATCTTCAGGTAGAGCAGATACTGTGAAAGAGTCTATAAACTGCATGCTTGATGATTTACATAAACAAAATATGTTAAAAAAACAAGACGACTTGAGTAAAAATGCGAAAAAAGCCGCTGATTCAGCAGAAGCTGCAGCATTGTTTTCCGCAGGGTTATTTTTTAAAAATAAAAAATAAAAAGAACTTGAACAAATAGGTAATATTTTACTATTTGTTTTATTATTTTCTACCATTTACTTATCTAAAATGTTATAATATACACGTTTGCGGGAGTGTGAGACTAAAATCACACTCCCTTTTTTTAATACTCACGATACTTTTAAGGTTTATCTCACAGATGCTTCTTGTCTGGTTTTCGCGATTTTAACTATTTAAGGCTATATCTTTCCTGAAGCTGAACTATCAATGCACCAGGATTATATATAAATCGTAGTTGAAAGGCTGAAAGGGCATGGTTGGAGTCTTTGGTTGTGTCTGGGCTTTTTACCGGGCCCGGCGAAGTTTTGAAGCACATTTGCAGTACAATCGACGAATACCTAAAATACGGATATAGCCTTATTCCGATTGACGGGGAGAAAAAGCCCTGTATCTACTGGAAAAAATTCCAGTACCAGAAAGCAGCAAGGGATGTTATCTTTAACTGGTTTCATCAATTCTGTACTTATAATATCGGAATAATTACCGGACAGATCAGCCAGCTGGCAGTCATTGATGTTGACAATCTTTCTGTTCTGCCGGACCTTAGAAAAAGATTACCTGAAATAAACAAAACAACAAGGGTAAAGACCAGCAGGGGATACCACTTTTATTTCCACTTAAACGGCAACCGGCTGAAAAGCACCAATTCCCTGTTCGGCAAGAACCTTGAATTAAAGTGTAACGGAAGCTA
>CAZAJW010000203.1:0-3210 GCA_964485485.1 uncultured Atribacterota bacterium
ACCAATAGGATTATTTGCTTTAATAGTAACCCTTGTAAAATTAGGGACTTTTTTATACCAGATATTTGTGATAGTCACATTACCCTGGGCAACACAAATAACTGTTAGATTGAAAAATATTATTAAAATTAAAAATATTAAAACTTGGATTTTTAGCAATCCATTTAATGTTTTTACCAATTCAGTTTCTTTGTTACTGGCTGTCTTTTTCAACTTTTTATCCTTCATTGGTTGCTTCCCCACCTCCTAATATTAAAGAAATCTCAAAACCGTTAATATCAATAATCACTTTTTCATCCATAATTGATTTAACCAAATATTTATCTAAAATAATATCATCTTCTTTAACGATATAGGTTTCGTCGTCAATCTCCAAGATTGCCAATTTATTTTCTCCAGCTGAAATCAAGCCTGTAAATTTGCTATTAGGAGGCAATTCCGGTTGTACAAAACGACGTACTGCTTCTTCAGAACCTAATTCTTCTGCTATTTCCTTTTCCTCATCTTCCAGGTAGACCGAACTCACCATTCTTTGGAAAGGGTTACGAACAACTGGCACTTCATAAGGTTCATAAGTATACACTTTTGTCTGGTAGCTTTCATGTCTTTGCATAATCTCTTTTTCGAGTGGAGATATTTCCTCTTCAGTTTCTTCCTCTCTATCGCTATTATCAGCATTGGGAAGAGTGTCAGTATTGCTACTATCAGTAGTGGTTCTTGGATTTTGTGTAGACGGGCTGACTGCTGTAGTTCTAACTTGTTCTTCCCCACCAAAAGGGTTTAGAGCAGATAAAGTAGTTAAAATATCGGGTTTAAACCAATAAACTGCTGTAACAGCCGCTAATATAATTACTATTACTAATAAAATACGGTTTAACCTGCTCAACTTACTGGGTTCCTTTCGTTAAAACATAGGTAAACATATTCATTGTAACATTAACATTTCCTTCTTCACCAGTGGGATTAAGTCTTAAATCTTTTACATCTACAATTCTGGGGAAATTTTCTAATCTATCTAAAAATTTTATTATCTCAAAATAATTAGCAGTATAAGTTAAATTAATTGGTAAGCGAGCATAAATGGCATCTCTCTCCTGTGCTAAATTTTGTGGTGAAAAATTGGTAAAGTCAATATTAAATTCATCCATTGTTTCCTGTAAAAGTACCAAGAAGTCTGGAATATCTTTTTCCATAGGCAATAATACTTCAACAAATTTTAACCGTTCAGTAAGCTCCCGGTATTCCAGTTTTAAATCATCAAGGCGGGCAGCAATGCGTCTGCCTTCAGCAATTTTGTTGTTAAGTGTAGTTATTTGCTGATCTAATGAGTCTATTCTCTCTTTTCTGGGTTGATAAATAAATGAATAATTTAGATAGGCAAATACAATAAGAAGAACTACGAATATTACAATTTTCATTCTTTTGTCTAATTTCAAAATATTTCCCCTCTATTTACCCTGGACATTTTCTGGTACTTCTAGCATACGGTAAGGAGTAAAAACACCGGAAAGCTGAAAATTAACTGTATCAACAGTTTCGTCATACTCCGTTATTTTGGTACTCTGCTTTCGAATATATTGCAATTCTATAGCATCAAAGCGTTCGTGATCTTTTAAGGTATTCATATATTGAGCAACAAGGTAATTATTGAAAGTATTGGCAGAAAAGCTAAAAGTCTGGTTGGCATTTATACTTAAATTGCTTAACCATACCTCTGGCAAAGTCGTTTCACTAAAATCACCCAATACCCTGGTCAGACGTGATTGGTTCTTGATTAAATTCTCAATTACCTCTACACGCTGTGCTAATTCTGCTTTATCCTTCTCCAGATTTCTTACTTCCTGGATAACTTTCTCAATGGCTGCAAGCTGTACTTCTAGGTTCTTAACTTCATTTTCTTTTGTAAAAATTTTATTCTCAAGACTATAATACATATAACCTGAACCTGCAAATAATAGAATTATTAGTAATATTAACAATACTCTACCTAAATTGAATTTTTCTTTTTCTTTAAATTCTTCCGGAAGTAGGTTTATATCTCTTATTACATTTTTATTTTTTGCCATGCTCTAATTGCTACCTTTCTCTCTTTGCCAAACCAATGGCAGTACTTAGACAACGCTTGTATTTATCTAAATTTTCCATATTGACATCACTTTCATTAACCGCAATTCCCTTTAAGGGATTAGCCATTACAACTGTAATGCCAAATTGCTGTTTAAACATTTGGCCAATATTGTGCATAGCTGCCATTCCGCCAGTTAAAATAATTCTTTGGTAAGAAACTTTTTGATACTGTGTTTTGTAATAATTTAGTGATTTTCTAATTTCATTAAATATGTCATTTACACCAGTTCTAATTAACTTTTCAACTTTTTCCTTGTTGGGAATGTCATCTTCTGTAGATTCCTCAGTTATTTCTTCTGTCTGTTCCGAAGGGGTCTCTTTTTCATCTTTCTTATCTTTTGAATGGACAGTAAGAGTGAGCTCAACTCTTCTTTTTAAGCTTTCTGCTTCATCAAACGAAATCTCTAATTCTTTCTCTAATAACCTGTTAATATCATTCCCGCCTTTTAGAATACTGCGGGTAAATTTCAGTCTATCTCCTTCAATCAAGGTAATCTCAGTGGTGCTTGCACCCATAGATATTATAATGTCCATCTGATTACCATCTTCTTCATTGGGAGAAACAGGTGTAAGGTAACTTTCAAAAGCGCGTATCTGTGCGTTTGCCATAATATCAACCACTTTTGGCTGTATTCTGACATTTTTTAAGATAGCAATCTGATTGTTTACAAGACTTTTAGGAGCAGCTACCAGCAATACCTTCATCATCTTGTTGCCTTCTTTTTCTTCTAATTCTTCAATTTTCTTAGCATCTAATAAAGATTCCTTCAAATCATAGGGAACATACTTTGGTGCTTCCCACTGCAAGCCATCAATAAGCTCTTTTTCATTCATTAAAGGTGTTGTAATTTCTCGGACGATAACTTTCTGACCCGTTATGGCAATTATTCCTTTTTTTTCATGTATGCCCTTCTTTCTGAGCATTTTACCTAATGCCTGGGTCACAGAATCTACGTCCTTTATTTCCCCATGTGCTATGCTTTCAGCAGGTGTCAGTACTATACCAAAATTATCTAAACGAAAACCGTTCCCGGTTCTGCTAAGCTGTACTGCCTTTATTGAATGAGCTCCAAAGTCTATTGC
>CAZAJW010000204.1:0-7824 GCA_964485485.1 uncultured Atribacterota bacterium
TAATTAATATATAATAAAAGCATTTCTTCTGAGGGCTGCTTGCTTACCAGATATTGCAGGACCATGTGGACGGCATTACCCCAATCTATGCCACCTTTGCCTTTAGTAGGAATAAGCCTGGATTGATTTTTAGCAAATTCCTCCAGGTCTGATGGCGTTTTCTCAATAAAATTTTTAGCTATAGCGTGCTTATGCCACCTATCAGTCAGTTCTTTTTGTTTTTCAAATTCTTCCACACTATAGATTTTACTGTTACTCTTTTTTCCAATTTTTAGCTTTTCCGGTATTTCTAGAACCATTTCCGGTTGAATGTATCTTAATAATGGTTTCCACGGATTATTCTTGTTACTGCTATTACCCTGACCAAGACTGCTGATAACTAACAAGTTTTTTGCCCTGGTGGCAGCAACATAAAGAAGCCGTGTTTCTTCAGCTTGCAAATAGGAAGTCTCCAACTGACAATATTCCTTCCATTTTTTAGGTTGGGCAATAATTTTACCCTTACCATAAAGATGTGCCCTCTTAACCAGAAAATGACCCCGGGGAATTTCAGTAAAGCGTTCAATATAATGTTCGGGTTCCTGGTTATTGCTATTATAAGGAATAGCCAGAAATACAACAGGTGATTCCAATCCCTTGGCTTTGTGCAAATTCATAATTCGAACCGTGTTTTCCTCAGCAAGCATATCCAATTCCTCTTCAATACCTGATTCCCATATCTTTTCTAATGTCTCAACCATCCCATCATAGGTGTAAAAATCATTGATATCTGATTTTCTCAGATGTTCAAGTACGAAATAAAGTTCATTTCCTTTATTATCTTCACCAATATTTCCACAAGCATAGGGCTGCAGACCGGATTGAATCATAATTTTTTCCAGCACATTTAAGGGTAATAATTGAAAACACCATAAATAATAATTTCTTAATTGCTCAAAAGCGTCCTGAAATCTCTGTTTTAAATGGCCTTCCAGTGTCTTGGGAATACTGGAAAGGAAATTAAAAATCCCTCCTGCTACCTTATATTCATAAAGCTCCTGATCGGAAAAACCATAAAAAATTCCCCTAAGTACAGCTACTAATAATACCTGATTTTCCGGATCCTTCAATAGGCGTAATAATTTTAACAATTCACGTATATTCTGGGATTGATTTATTGAAGCATAGCCGGAAACCGTAACCGGGATTCCATATTCTGACAGTATTCTGGCATAAATATCCATACCGCTTTTATAGCGCAATAGTATCATAAAATCACTAAAATTAACTTCCGGAGCCATACCCTGGTTCAATTCTTCTTCACTGCGGTCAATCTTGACCTTCCGGTCTATCCAGTCTCTGATTAATCGGGCAATTGCCAGGGCATCATTTTCAATAGTCTTTGTTTTATCTTTCTCTTTGGAAATCACATTCTGGCGAATACCGGAAAGATGTCCCTTCCTGTCTTGTCTAACAGTTTGCATAGGCGCAAATTTTGCCTGTAACTCTCCTTCCCGGGTAGAAAACAACTCATTAAAAAGAGGATTAAGATATTTACCGATGGAACAAAGTGAACGAAAATTGGCATTAAGCTTAATTACACTCCCTCCACTGTTTTCAATTAGAGATTTAACCTTTTTATAAACCGCAATATCTGCTCTTCTAAAATGATAGATAGATTGTTGCGGGTCACCGACAATAAACAGAGAACCTGCATTGGGAATCAGCTTTTTCCAGTCTTTTTCCTGGTAATTACGTCCGGTTAAATAGAAAATAATCTCTGCCTGAATGGGGTCAGTATCCTGGAATTCATCTACCAGTATGGAACGATACTTCTGCTGAAAATATCGACGAATATCAGGATTATCACGTAAAAGGAAGGCAGTTTTCAATAGTAAATCCTGGAAATTTAACATAGAGCGTTTCTCTCGAAATGTGTGGTAGTAATCCACTGCCGGTTGAATAAATTGCAGAATATCATTATGACAATATTCTCTCCACCTTTCAATGGTCGGTTCAATATATTCCTCTTTTAACAGGGGCAATATTGTATCTCTGTACTCTTTGGCTTTTTCTTTTGATAACCAACGATTCAGGGTTATCTGTCCGGAGCCGGTAAAATTTTTATTAAAAGCTTCCAGTAAGGTAATTTTATTGAAATCTTTTTCCATATATGCTCTATAATTCTTCAATCTTTCTACTAAAAGAACAGCCTGTTGAATTGCATCATATCCTTGTTCTGTTTCTTGCTTGGGTATATATTCAACCGCCTCTTTACAAAAAGAAACTATCTGTTTTATAGCCTGATTCAAATCAGGGCAGGAAACCTTTTGGCGGGCTATTTGTATTTCAGGATACTGGCAAATCTGTTTATAGCATTCCTTAAGTTCCCGTATCTGAATTCCTTTTTGTTCTAATTTCTGTAATATCGGGGAATCCTGTATCTTCAGAGTGCTTAAATATTGCTCCCAGGCTTGCTCCATAAATAATATATTGTCAATCTCATCCATTTCTTTAAAACCCGGGGCCAAACTTGCTTCAATAGGTCGCTCTCTCAAGATACGTGCACAAAAAGAATGAATAGTTCCAAGATAGCACTGTTCTATATTTACCAGTGCTTGTTGCAGCAAACCCCTCTCCCGAGGTTGGTCAGTATCCATTAAGGCCATTTCAATTTCCTGCTGGAACCTTTCCTTTAATTCAATAGCAGCCTTACGTGTAAAAGTAATAGCAGTAATATGTTCAACAGAATATTTACCAGACTTAATAAGAGCAACCATTCTTTTTACCAGGCTGGATGTTTTCCCTGAACCGGCACTTGCCTCAACCAAAAAATTATGATTCAGGTCAGTAACAATCTGATTTCTGGCTTCACTGTCATTTAATGCTATTTTGGAATCCTTATTCAAAGCGCTGTAGCCTCCTTATACAATCAAGGTCAGGTTCATTCTGGTATATTTTACTTTTATTTCCTTCGACAAAAATTATTTCGTTCTGTTCCATGATATCCTGATAATTCTGGCACATAAAATCATCCGGTTTTTTGGTCATGGCAAAATTTCCCTGAGAGACTATATTAAGCAAGATTTCAATAATGTGCAGAACCTGCTCTCTATGCTTGCTCTCATAGAGAACAAGACGACCCTGCCCCTGAACAGTCGGGAAATAATAACCTGACAGGCTAACTTCCGGCTTAGGACAATAATTTTTCTTTTCTAAAATTTTCTCCAGGGCAACAGCATATAAGGCATGCTGTATCTGTTGACCATGACGAAACTTTTTCCCCTTTTTATAGTCCCTGGAATTTCCTGTCTTGTAATCAATAATCCTGAAGGTATCATCAGGCAATCTATCTACCCGGTCAATTTTCCCCTGAAAACTGATTTTCTCACCTTCAGGAAGGGTTAATTCCACTGCCCTGACTTTTCCCAGAACCTCGTGTTGGTTATCCCTGGTACCAAAAGCCAGTTCAAAGAATTCTGGTACTTCTCCCTGATAATTTTGTTCTTCTCCGGTTAAAAAGATTTGACAGGACTCTAGTATCTCTCTTTTCTCAGCCTGATAAATTAATTCTCCGGGAGGTGCAAGGTATTTTCTTTTTTCTTCCAAATTTTCCAGGACAATATTTTCCAGTATGGGCCAGTGCCGGGCAAAGGACGGAGGTTCTAATTTTCCTTTAGAAATACTAAGTAGCGTTTTATAAAATTTTTCATAAATCTGATGGAGAAGCAATCCTCTTTCTAATGGGCTCATCCATTGTCCCGGTTCATAGACCATCTCCTCGGGGGGGCTTATCTTTAGTATATCACTTAAAAAATAAAGATAAGGACAATAGGCAATTCGCTCCAGCTTAGAACTGGATAAGATAATTCCCCGATTTTGACGTGGGTCAACTTTCTTACCAATAACTTTAACCTTACCATTATAAATATTAAACTCTTCCTTTTTTCTCTCTAAGTCTGCCTTGATTCCTTTTATGATATTGGGATATTCTTGTTCAATAACAAATTCCAAATTTCTATTTTCCTGTTTTGAAAAATAAAGAAAGATATCTCCTGTATCCAAAAACTCCGACTTTTTTTCGGGAATTAATATTCTTTTTCTACCTAAATATTTATAAAAATCATTATAATTTTTTCCAATATCCTTTTCCTTCAGTCGATATAACTGTAACAGCATTGAAGCAGGTGCCTGCTCCCGGTGGTCTGCAGTATCAAAACAGGGAAAGGATAAGATTTTTTTTCCTCTTGCTGATAAAACAAGCTGAAGTAATCTATATTGCTCAATCTTATTTTTCTGTGCATCGCTTAGTAAATGTTTATAGTACTTTTTCTCCGTTTCAAGGAATATTGTCCCCTCATCAGAATTTCCAGGAAATTTATGAGAATCCATTCCGACAATAAAGGTATATGGTCTATTCATCCAGATACCCTTCTTGTAACTGGCAATGTGCAGGTTTCCAGCATGCGGCTCCGAGCAGCAAATACGAATCTCATTTATTAAATCATCAATCAGGTGCAAAGCTTCACTAAGTGTAAACTCATCCATCGCGTTTTTATCCAGCATGGCCATCTTTTCCTGTATAATAGAACTGGCTTCCTCGTCAAGACGATTATTTTTTTCGATTTTCGCATATTGATTAATAATATTACCAAAGCCACGGGCAATTGCAGAAAGAGATACCCTATAATGAAAATTGCTTTGGGGTATCTCTGTAAATATTTTCTCAATCCAATCTTTTAATGCCCGGTAATGTGCTATTTCAATCAGATATTTTTGAGCATTATCATCAGAAGCATTTTCAATTTTTCTCTCTCTTTCTCTAATAGCTAGTTCAATGCCCTGAATATAGCGGTTTCTCCCCCAACCAACTGGGGATTGGCGCAACAATGATGCTATTTCTTGAATATTTAATGTCTCTTCTAAATTCAGATTAATATTACCACTATTTAATAGTGAAAATAGTTTGGCAACACTATAATCATCATTTATCCAATCAATCAAGGAAAAAAGCAATTTGGCCGGATGACTATTTTTAATATGTATCCCACTATAAAAAGTTACAGGTATATCATAAAAATTAGATAATTCATAGAAATATTGTGAGTATGGTTCCTGTGTTGTATAGAAAACCTGGACCTGATCAAGTGGTATTTCCTTTTTAGCAATATACCTCAGGACTTCCCTGGTTTCCGTATACTCCCCATATGATTGATATAATTCAATATCCGGTTCTGGCAATCTATCCGGGACTTTATCCCGGTGTAATAAAAAATCAAAAATCTTTTTCTCCTGACATTGCCTGCTCTCCTGAACGCCCGTTAAAGAAAAGGAATAGGGGGCTACCGTTGCTTCCGGGCAGTTAATTTCAAGTATATGTGCGGTGGGTCTGATTTTTTCATTAAAGAATTCCAGTTCCAATTCATTCATCTGTATATTAGAAGGAACAATATAAATAGAATTGTCTTTCTTTGCATTTGTAATTCTTGCCAGAGAATAAAGCCCGGCTTCATCTATCAGATTTCTATTGCCTAACTGTTTTTCATAATCCAGCATAACCTGCTGTAAGTCTTTCATTTTTCCCGAATCTGTAAACATCTCGGGAGTCCAATTGCCAGATGAATAACCGGATACTCTCATTTCTTTGATAGTGCGAAAAATAGATTTTGCCAATCCGGGAGTAATAATTGGTAATCGAAAATAAATCAACCTATCCTGTGAAGATAATCCTTTAAGTATTTGTAATATTACAACATGTCCCAACGGGCTATCCATGATTTTTAATCCGTTTTTCATTAAGACATCTAAACAAATTTCTTTAGCAAAATCAAATAGAGTGCTACTCCGGAAATTCAGAGCAGAGAATCCCTCATGGGAAAGATTTTTTTTTAATGTATTTCCATCCAGATAAGAAGGTACAATAATAACTTTTTTTTCAAAAAGATATTTCTGTGCTATCTTCTGTAAGGATTCTAATAATGGGTACATATAATTTACCTTACTAAGATGATTTAAGTTGTTTTTGAAATGCTACAATCTTTTGATAAGTTTCGGAAAGGTCGCTATCGGTCCTGGAAAAATGATGCCTGAATAAAGCCAACCCATCATCATGATAGCGGGGGATAATGTGTAAATGGAAATGAAAAACTGTTTGCTTGGCTGCTGTTCCGTTTGATTGAATAATGTTCAAGCCTATTGAGTGAAATATTTTTTGATAATTCAAAGCCAGTCTCTTACTTATTATCATAATATGGGCAAGAATTTCTTCCGGGATATCATAAATATTTTCATAATGTCTTTTAGGAACCACCAGAGTGTGCCCTTCATTAACCGGATAAGCATCTAAAAATGCTGCGCATTGCTCATCTTCATAAACAAAATAAGCCTGTTTTTCTTTGTTTATAATCTTACAAAAGGTACATTCTTCTGACATAACAATAAGCTCCTTATATCATCTAAAAGTTTATTGGAAAAGATTTTATCTAAAGCTCTTATAATTCTAAAATAATAAATCATTTTTTCTCTTGTCTAACTGTGCCCAGTCAATTTCCCTTCTTTCCGGAAACGATTCACAGATCCCCTTCTTCTGAACTGCATAAGATGCCACCAGGTTGGCAATCTGCACTGACCTGGGAATAGAATTGGATTGAATCATCCCAAAGATAAAGGCGGCATTGAATAAATCACCTGCTCCAGTACTATCGACAACCGATTTGGTTGGAAAGGCAGATACATTAATTAAGTTATTCTGATGTAAAAAACTGCTTCCTGCTACACCCTGTTTGACAATTACTTCTCCTGCTCCCCAATCTTTTAGTACATTTGCTCCCTGCAATATTTCGTCTTCTCCGGTTAATATTTTTAACTCTTTTTGATTGGGTAACGCATAATCTACCATAGGCCATAAATCTTTCCCGGGCGAATCAATTAAGGGCGAAGGGTCTAACACTGTCTTTAATCGACATTTTTTAGCTAATTTTAAGACAAATTCCACTGTATCTTTTGGGTATTCCAGTGAAACGCTAAGCCATTCAGCCAATTCAAAAATAGGCTTAAAACGTATCAAAAAATCCGTTTGAACCATACGGTTCACAGCAGGAAATCCGATAATGGTATTTTCACCGTTAGGGCTAACTAAAATAGAGCATATTCCGGTTTTCCCAATATTACTTTTAAAGACATATTCCGTATTAATCTTATATTTTTTTAAAACAGATAGAATATGGTCTCCAGCAAAGTCGTTGCCTACTTTCCCCATTAACAAACTGTTAACTTTTAAGTTATTTAAAGCAACTGCCTGATTTGCACCATGTCCACCAAGACAGAATTTAAAATCTTTGGCACGCATGTTCCCACCTTCGACCGGAAAATGAGAAAGATAAGCCATGCAATCCAAATTTATTGCGCCGATTATTATTACTGTCGACATCTTACCGCAACCTTAACTTAATAATTTTATAATTATATTATGTAATAAGCTATTTGGATTGTCAAAAACTTAATCATAACTGAAAATATCGCACCTGCATAGCGAGCGGCTTTAAGAACCCCTAAAAGAGGTTTAGCTTTTTCTTGGCAATCTCACTTTCTAAATTGAATTTCTGATGAAAAATTGTCCTCTAGCTTATTTTAATCTTTTTATTGTAAAACTACTTTATTTAACCATTACCACTTTCTTGTAATGTGGTTTTTCATGGTGAAATAAAATTTTTTATGAACTTGGCAAAACTAGAACATTTCATTTTAAGACTTTTATTATTTAGGCCTGTTCTTATATAGAATAAAATATAAAATGCCAAAATAAACTAAAAATGCAAGCAATGCCATTAAATACATTGAAGGCTG
>CAZAJW010000205.1:0-7362 GCA_964485485.1 uncultured Atribacterota bacterium
TATAAATATAAAGAAAGCCGTATAAGTTTATAAATTAATTTCTTAATTCTATAGATAGACGAGAAAGGTATGAATAAAGGGTTACAGATGTATTTAAATCAAGAAGAAGAGCAAATATTAAATGGTGATTTTGGGCCTGGAGCAAAGAAGGCATTACAGATACTTATTGGGATGGGAGAAGCTCGCGGAGCAGAAAAAATGGTGGAAATAAGTTATGCCCATCTCATGCCTCCTGATGTTATGTTTTTCCCATATGGCAAACAAGGCAAATGGGGACAGGAATTAATGGAAGATATGATTAAGGGAATTGTCAAATTACGTGTTCCGACTACAATTGAACCTAAGTTTGTTGATTTGACTATTGCAAAAGAATTGGAATTTTCTAATAGTGAAATTGAAGAAATGAATGTAATAATGGGTCAGGCTGTACAGTTTTATGAAAAGTTGGGAGTAATTCCCACATATTCAGCCATGCCATTTTTTGTATATCCGGGGAAGCTAAACCAGCATGTAAGTATTGCCGAATCAATTTCTATTTTGTGGTATAATACTATGTTTGGATCACGATGTGAAAGAGATGATGGGGTTATCTCACTTTCCGCAGCCATTACCGGTCGTGTGCCGTTTATTGGAATGCATCAAAAAGAAGAAAGGTATGCTCAAATAATTGTTCGACTTGGGGATGAACTTAATTATGCTCAATTAACAGATGCGGATTTTGACGCCTTGAGCTTAGCCGTTAGTCGGAGAACAAAAGAGCAAATCCCGGTTATAACTAACTTCCCGCAGGAATTGGGTAGGAATTATACAAAACTAAAACATTTATTAGCCACAATTGCTGTTGAGTCGGGGTTACCCCTTCTCCATATGGTAGGTATTACACCTGAAGCTCCTACCATTGAAGCAGCTTTAGGTCCAAATAAAAATGCTGAAGAAATAATAATTGGGAAAGATGAATTGAATGAAGCGTATCAAATAGCCTGTACTGCAAAAGACGAACATATCGATTATGTTTTATTAGGTTGCCCTCATGTAACAATGTCAGAAATGCAGGAAATTATTCAAGTATTAGATGGGAAAAAATTAGATCCAAATGTTAAATTGATTATTTCAACTACAAAGTTATTTAAAGATACAGCCGAAGATATGGGTTGGTTAGATATTCTAAAAAAGGCCGGTGCAATTGTTACAGATAGTATGTGTATTGCTTTTGCCGGGACTCGGGTCTCGGGAACCATTGCCACCAATTCAATCAAAGGAGCTTTTTTCTATTCAGGATTTGATCAAACTAAGGCTAGCCCGGTATGGTTTGGAAGCACCAGAGACTGTGCCATGGCTGCATTGCATGGTAAGTGGATTGGAGGTATTAGAAAATTATGATTAAATTAAAAGGACACAGCGTTTCCAAGGACCATCCAACAGTCTTAGGTGAAGCACTGGTTGTAGAAGATTTAGTGGCTTTTTGGGCAGGCGTAGACTGGGAAAGCGGGGATATTGTAGAAGTGGCACATTCTGGTCGCGGAAAGAATATTTCTGAAAAAGTGTTAGTATTCCCGGCCGGAAAAGGTGGTGCCGGGGAAACATTCGGTTATTACTATCTATATCGAAGCGGCAAAGCCCCATTAGCCTTATTATGTAACTCTGTTCAGGCAACAACAGTTGCCGGAGCTGTTATTTGTCAAACACCTATGATCTATGGTTTCGGCAAAGATATATTGAAAGTTATAAAAACTGGTGACAAAGTAAAGGTAAATTCAAAACAGGGAACTATAGAGATTATTCAATCATAAATCTTATTAGAAATAATTGGAGGAAAATAAAGTGGCAAAAAAGAAATCAATTGTAATCAACAATAAAGATAATGTTGCTACAGCTTTAATTGATTTAAAGATCGGAGATTATTTAGAAGAAGAATTTAACGGTCAACTAAAAAAAATAGAATTAAAACAGGATGTTCCTTTCGGTCACAAAATCAGTTTAACCAAGATCGAAGAAGGCTCACCAATAATCAAGTATGGTGAAGTTATCGGAACGGCAACTGAATTGATTAATGAAGGAGATTATGTTCATATTCATAATGTTAAGAGTAATCGTGGAAGAGGAGACTTGGAAGGGGGAAAAGAATGAGTTTTTTAGGTTATCCTAGAGAAGATGGACAAGTAGGTGTTCGCAATTATATAGGGATTATTTCAACAGTGGTATGTGCTAACGATGTTACTCTAAAGATATCTCAACAGGTAGAAGGCACTGCTGCCTACCTTCATGACCAGGGATGTACTCAAACACCAATTGATTTAGAAACAGTAAAAAGAACCTTAATTAATTTAGGGAAAAATCCCAATCTTGCCGGCGTTCTATTGGTAAGTCTGGGATGTGAATCTATCGTGGCTGAAGAAATTGAATCTGAAATAGCCAAATCCGGAAAGCCGGTTAAAATTATCGGAATACAAGAAGCTGGCGGAATGCTTCCGGCAATTGCTCAAGGTTCCAATATTGCACATGACATGGTAGTTGAAGCCTCAAAGATAGGTAAAGAAGAATTTGATGATTCAAAATTGGTTATTGCAGTAAAGTGCGGAGCTTCTGATACTACTTCAGGTTTAATATCCAATCCTTCAGCAGGAGCAGCTCTTGATAAGGTAAATGAAGCAGGTGGTACCTGTATATTTGGTGAAACGACAGAATTTTTAGGAGCTGAACACACACTTGTACGTAGAGCAGTTAATAAAGAAGTTGGAGAAAAAATAATAAATATTGTTACCAGAATGGAGGATCGGACCAAAAGGATGGGTGTTGATATGCGTGGAGGGCAACCTACTACCGGAAATATCAAAGGGGGACTGACAACGATTGAAGATAAATCGCTTGGAGCTGTAATTAAATCCGGAACAAAGCCCATTGATGATGTTTATGAGTATGGAGATAAAGTAACAAAAAAAGGTCTTTATATTGTTGACTCCCCGGGAAGAGAACCAGAGTTTCTAACAGCTGCCGCTGCTGCCGGAGCCCAGATTATTATTTTTACGACAGGTATAGGTGCGCCTCAAGGATTTCCTTTTGTTCCGGTATTAAAGGTAACTGGAAACCCGAATACCTACAAGAAACTATATGACCATATCGATATCTATATTGAAATTCCTGAAAAAGGGGAAAATAAAATTCAAGAAGCCGGGAAAGAGATATTTGAAGAATTGCAAAAAATTGCCTCTGGTAAAAAAACAAAATCTGAAGTATTAGGCTATGGACAGTTTTCAAATATTTTCACAGTTGGGCCGGTTATTTAATAGAGAAAATACCGTAAAAGTAGAAAGAATAATTTGGTTTATTTAATCATGAAAAACCAACTCCTAATAATGTGATAATGGTTAAATAAATTAGTTTTACCATGAAAAAGACGAAGATAAACTATATGACGATTTTTCACCAGAAGATCAATATAGGAAGCGGGATTGCCAAGAAAAGGCTAAACCTTTTTAAGAGGTTCTTAAATCCACCCGCCATGCAGGTGCGATATTTATTGAGTATAATCTGTTTAAATTTATTATATTAAAATTTAAGTAGGTTATACTCAATTTTGTTTATAAGATTTAAAATTGTATTATTATATTGAATTAGGGGATGAATTGATGAATTATATTTTAGGAATTGATATAGGTACTCAGGGTATAAAAGGAGTCATTGTTAATGAGAAATTGGAACCAATTGCAAGAGGATATGTCGAACATCATTATTTACAACCACGCCCAAATTGGTACGAGCATGATGCTGAGGAAATATGGTGGGGTGGATTTAAACAAATGGTGCAGGAATTATTAAGGCAAATTGATTTTGATACGAAAAATATAATTAGTGTTGGGTTTAGTGGCTTAGCGCCTTGTTTTTTACCTGTTGACATAGATGGTAAACCTCTTCGAAATGCTATTCTTTATGGTATTGACACTCGTGCCAAAAATGAAATTCGACGAATATATCAGGAGCTTGGCGAAGAACGTATTTTTCAGCTAAACAAACAATCGATTACCAGTCAGACAGTTGGCCCAAAAATGATCTGGTTTAAGAATAATGAGCCTGAAAAATTTAAGAAAATGGCAAAATTTTTTACTACCACTAACTATATAGCCTATAAGTTAACTGGAAATTATGTTATTGATCATTCACAAGCATCTCAATTCGGTCCTTTCTATAATTTTACTAAACATTCATGGGATAGAGAGATGTGTGATTTATTTGAGATGCCCTTTGATGTTTTTCCACCTATAAAAAATTCTACAGATCAAGCAGGAACTGTTACTGCCCAGGCAGCGGCTGAAACGGGTTTAAAAGAAGGGACACCCATTATGATTGGAACTGCTGACGGATTTGCTGAAGTTTTTAGTACCGGAGCCTTTGAGAAGGGTGAAATAACTTTAATCTATGGTACGACAGGTCTTATTATTATTAATACTGATAAATGTCCGGTTCTGAAAGAATTATGGATTGTTCCCCATCCTATTGATTTTACACAATATTTGGCCGTTGGCGGTACTGTCGCGACCGGAGCATTAACCAAATGGTTTCGCGATAATTTTGGTGAAGTAGAAAAGGTAATGCATGAGAGGATAAAGATAAATGCTTATGATTTGTTGATTAAGCAGGCTGAAGAGGTTGAGCCAGGTTCATCAGGATTAGTAGTTCTACCTTATTTTAGCGGAGAAAGAACACCAATAAACGATCCCCTGGCTAGAGGGATGATATTTGGATTAACGGTTTATCATAACCGGGCACACATCTATCATTCTTTATTAGAGGCAGCAGCTTACAGTTTTAATCATCATATTGAAGTTTTTAGAGAACATCAATTTGATATATCTAAAGTAATTGCTTGTGGTGGAGGTACAAAAAGTCGTTTATGGACCCAGATAGTAAGTGATGTAATAGGTTACAATCAGTTTGTGCCTGGCGCCCCTCTCGGATCTGAGATTGGTTCTGCATATATGTCAGCTTATTCTATAGGCCTGATCAATAGTTTGGATGTATTAAAAGATATTATTGCAAAACAGGATACTAAAAAAATACAATATAATAAAGATAATCATATGATTTATGAAAAATATTATCATATTTATAAACAACTTTATTTAAATAATAAGGAAGCTATGCATGAAATTTCTAACTTGGCGGAATGATTTTTACCTAAACAATAAATACGATAAATAAACTAATTTTATTATAAAAATGACAATATGCTACCGAAATATTTTTTCCTGAAGTTATATAATAATAGAAATAGTAGTAACATTGCTTAAGAAGGGAAGAGATGTGTAAAAGGTGAATAAAATAACAAGAGGAAAAGTTAATCAGAAACTGGCTAATAGAAAGTTAAGCATTTTTAGAGGCATCTTATAGCCATCAGCTATTCGGGTGCGATATTTACTTTAACAATCCAACCATCTTCATTTATTGAGTTTTGTTGGGGAGGAGACGAGCTACCAAACAAATAGAAGGTATTTTTGCTTTGAGCATGACTTCCCTGGGAAACATCTTTATTTTTTCCACCGAAAGTCTTTTCCCATAACAGCTCACCATTTTTATCAATTTTAACAACCCAACCATCGCTAGCATCTTTGCCGGGTGTATTGGTGGTCCCGGTAATAATATAATTATCAGTTTCCCTTATTATTGTATTAAACACATCTTTATTTTCTCCACCGAAAGTCTTTTCCCATAACAGCTCACCATTTTTATCAATTTTAACAACCCAACCATCTTGCCAGCCAGCTCCTTTTGCACTAGTATATCCGACAGCTATAAATTTATTTGCATCTGATTTAATAATTCTATTTAATGCATTAATACCTTTATTAGTCTCAAATTCTTTTTTCCATTCTATTTTACCCTGTTTATCGGTTTTTAGAATCCAGGCAGTGCTTTTACTAAGATTAGATGTTTGAGAATATCCTGAAATAAGAAATCCATCTTTGCCTAAATCAAGCATACTGGTTGCCTTGTCTTGATATGAATAATCATAGATTTTACTCCAAATAATATTTCCTTGCCAATCAGCATAAGCGAACCATGCATTACTTATTCCAGAGCCGTCAATTTGGCTCAACCCGGCCATGCCAAAACCCTCTTCCTCACTGGGAGACATTGCTAAGATTGAGCTATTTCCTTCTAAATTAAATGATTTTTCCCATTTAATATTGAGTTCATAGTCTACCATAGCAATCCAGGCTTCTCCTGTTTCATGGCAGCTAGAGCAATAAAGCCAATTTTTTTCTCCACCGATAAGCAAATGCTCATCTGGAGCAGAAATGATTACATTTCCTGAGTTGTAATAATTCTCTCCTATTATTCTATCTGCTACTATTTCCCCATCTTCATTTCCTTTTAGGATCCAGATTGACTCCCATGGTTTACCGGATGATCCTGAAGACCCTACCGCGATGAAGTGATTATTTGGTATGGAAATAAGATCACGAATGGCTTCATAATCCTCACCCCCTAATTTTTTTTCCCAGAGGATATCAAGATTCGGACTATCAATTGATATTTGGTATGCTAATAGTGAATTATTAAAAAATAGGATAGAGAATAATATCATAAAATATAATATTTTCAGTAAATTTAAAACTATTTTATTGTACTTAATGTCAGTCATTAAAATCTCCTTTTAAACGACGTTAATTATTTCATTTTCACAATACCAATATCAATTTTCCCATGGCTATTATTGATTGTATCTCCGACAAGAAGAAGATGATCTGATTGTGTTGCAATAATCTTCCGTGGCTGGCTGTTTGCACTTTCCAGAAATACTTTTTCCCATTTGATTTCAAGTTCATCATCAAGATGTGCTACCCAATAATAGGAATAACCTCCACTGGAACATTTCGGGCAATAGCGTATTTTTTGACCGCAAAATACTATATTCTTGTTATTCAAGACAACCAATGATTCTGCAAATTCGCTGTTTCTTTCTCCATAGAATTTTTCCCATTGTAAATCACTATTATAATCTAATTTGACTAACCAGGCATCTTTTCCGCCGGCACCCTTTGAATAACTATAGCCAATTAAAAAATAATAATCTTTATCACTGATGATTTGAAGCAACTCATCGTCTTGGCTTCCTCCCATTACCTTTTCCCAGACAAGATTTCCTTCTGGATCTAATTTGACTAACCAGGCATCTTTTCTACCTGCACCCTTTGACCAGGTTATGCCAAGAGCTAATAGATTATTGTCACTATCAATGGTCAATGAATTAATTTTATCTACATCATCACCGCCATAAGTCTTATCCCAGATTAACTGCCCTGTTTGGTCTATTTCAAGAAGCCAATAATCAGCAAAAATGATTCCATGTGATTCTGTCCATCC
>CAZAJW010000206.1:0-1835 GCA_964485485.1 uncultured Atribacterota bacterium
GATCTGGAGCGATATACAGGGGTATGGTATGAAATTGCCAGTTTGCCTACCTGGTTTGCTAATGATTTAGTTTGTGTAACTGCGACGTATACTTTGCAAGATGATGGGAAAATCGAGGTAGTCAATCAGGGATTCCAGAGTACGCCGGATGGTAAAATAGACAGTATTACCGGAACTGCCTGGGTTCCCAATCCCGATGAACCAGGACAATTGAAAGTAAGTTTTTTCCCTATCATTTCCAGTCAATATAATATTATTGCTCTGGATGAAGTAGATTACTCTTATGCGATGGTTACCGGAAAAAATTATACGTTCTTATGGATTTTATCCCGAACTCCCCAAATGGATTCAGCGATTTATGATATGCTTATTCAACAAGCCGAAGACTGGGGTTATGATGTGAGTAAGATTGAAGTAACACAGCAAATTTGTTCTTAAAGGCATAGTAAAAAAAGAGTTATAGGTGGACTCAACTATCTGTCAATCTCACCTCTAACTCTTTTTTTAAAAAGTTCTAAAATTCTTTCTATTTAGCCAATTCAGTTGTACAATTTGGACACCGTTTTGCTTTAATAGGAATCATGGTAAAACAATAAGGACATTCCTTGGTCGAAGGAGGAGCCGCCTCTTCTTTCTTTTTCATACTATTGATTTTGCGAATAACCAGGAAGATGGCTAAAGCGATAATCAGAAAGCTGATAATCGTATTGATGAATATACCATAATTCAGAGTAACAGCACCGGCCTCTTGGGCTTCTGCTACAGTAAGAAAAGGACCTGGTGTCACACCCTGTTTAAGCAAGATAAATAGATTACTGAAATCAATTCCTCCCAAGAGAAGACCAATGGGCGGCATAATAATATCATTAACAAAGGACCGTACAATCGCAACAAAGGCAGTACCCATAACAATGCCTACTGCCATGTCCAGGACATTTCCCCGCATAATAAATTTTTTGAATTCATCTAACATAATAATAAATTCCTTTCATATAGATAAAGCATTATATCTTATTTGAAAAATAGGAATAAATATATTTTCTAATTATCTAGAGAACTGTATTTGTTATTTGTTTTTCTAGATAATAATGGAATGTTAAACAAAATTGTGAATTATTTTCCTTACTAGTGTTCATTCCTTACAAGACGATTACCATACCAAAATTTTTGCCAATCTCCTTCTGATTGACGAAAAACTAGAAACAAATAAAGACAAGAGGTAAAGCTTCCCAGTACCATCATAAGAATAAACCAAATCAAAGAGTTTAAGAAATTATTTTCTCTATAAATAATCCAGGCAGTAAAAATGAAAAAACTAATATAAATATCAATTAAGGTGACTTTGCCCCACAATAGCGAAAAAATAACATTGCCTTCACCAGTGAAATCTCCAACGATTAGTCCATAAATAATTGAAAATCCCATGATTATAGCGCCGATGAATGATAAAACCTGTCCTATTTTCAAATCAATCTTCCTCCTTAGTCTCTACTGATTTTTTCGGAAACCAGGGAAAGAATTTTGATGTTTCCCGGGCATATTCCTGAAACTTTGGATTATCGGCAAATTTCTTTTCTAACATTGGCACTCCGGAGACGTAAAGTAATAGTATTGTAATGGTTAAAGGACTGATGATAAGCCAAAAACTATTAGGTAATGATAAAGAAATCACGTAGATTCCCCACCACATGGTTGCTTCACCGAAATAGTTGGGATGACGCGTGTATCGCCATAACCCGTATTTCATAATCTTTCCTTTGTTTTCCGGTTTCCGGATAAATTGGGCTAGCTGGGAGTCACCAATTGATTCAAAGAGATATCCGGTTATCCAGACA
>CAZAJW010000207.1:0-2416 GCA_964485485.1 uncultured Atribacterota bacterium
CTGTATGTTTTATTTTTTAAATTAAAACTTGTATTTCAAGACCCTTTTCTCTACTTCCTAATACAAAACAATTTAATTATGCTTAATAACATAATTTGTTCAATACTACATATTTTCCTACCAAATTTTTATTTCTTTATACCCCCAAAATTTTATAAAAAAATCCTCTTTATTAATTCTAATATCTGGTAAAAATAAATCCTCGATCCGAACAAACCCCCCTCGTGAATCACTTACCAATTGAGCAGGCAATTCTTGTGACCAGAGCCAATCATTAAAAATATCCCGAAATCTTACATCATGGCTAACTATTTCATCAGCTCCTTCATCTAATGATTTATCTCTAAAGAATATATCCCATTCTTCCATAAATTTAAAAATGTCGTTTTGTCTCTCATAGGCTCTCACTATAATTTCTGTCCTATTTTCTCCCATAGGGAAGACTGCCAAGGCAAATTCAGCTCCAGAAATATATTCTTTTTTCAAGTTGACTGCCTTACTGCCATGTGAGTAAAAAATAATTAAAATATCCTGTTTATGGTTCTCAACATTAGTATAATGAAGACAAGAAGCCAAAACTACTGGTTTATCATCATATTTGATAGGCATTGTCTTTTGATCTGGTAATAGCCAACTCCAATATTTGCTATCCATTTGAGGAAGCCTTTCCTGCCATTCATCCCAAATTCCAAACCTCATACTCCTAACATCAGCAAAAAGTTCCATTGAAAAACCATACGTATGGACTGCCTGGGCATAATATTTCTGTTCCCCCTGTGGTAAATTCTGTAGTAAATCGATGAACTCTTTCTCATTAGAATCAAGCTCTCCAAGAGAAGAAAGATACAGATTAAATATCAAGGGGAATTTATCTTTGATATAATCATTGACATTGATTGACTCTGAAGCAATATTTAAAGTTGAAAAAATAATTAAAAAACTCATTATGAATATTAATACAAAAAGGATTCTTTTCATTCTTTAACACCTATTCTTTCAAAGTATTTATTATATGATGCTCTTAATTAAAATAAAATTTTGATTGTTCTTCTTACTTACAGTCAATATTGATTTTGCTTATTCATATTTCACTCTAATACTCTACTATAGGAAAGACATCATTTTCTGGGTAAACTTGAATTTTCTGAGAATATCCCAAACTTGCTACTCGGTTTTTTATATAGCTATACATCTCGTGTAAAGTAATAAATGAATCTCTGTTTAAATCTGCAGAAAATTCGTTACTAGCTCCCTCGATAAAGGAGTAGGTAAAAACACCACTTGTTAGATTATTATAACTATAAGTCTGGCAAATCTCACTATAACTACATGATGCTAATATCTTATAATTATTACCAATTATCGTTGTCTTTCCATCTTTTTTTACATCGAATGTATTAATAATGCTTTCTGTAAAGATATTATTCCCTTTACCAATAAACCCTCCACAATTACAACTATCAAACACTAATACCTTTGTTCCTTTAATGGAATCAAATATATTTTTCAATTCACTTGCGGTAATCCGAGAATTCATACCGGAAGGTAAAGTGTCATAAGGACACAGATAGGATTCTCCTTTTTTAAATCCACCATGTCCACCAAAAAAGAAATAGGATACATCGTACTCCTCCGCAATAGAAAATTCTGCATTGATATGATTTAATATATTGGTCTTTGTAGCTTCTTCATTATAAAGGTAGGTAACTGAATCAAATCCCTTTTGCTGGCTACCAAATTTCCATTGAGTTAGAATAGATTCAACAAATTCCTGAGGAGGTATGCCCGAACCAATGTCATTAATATACTTATACTCTCCTATTCCAACAAGGATAATACGGTATACACGATCATTATTAGATGGATTTTGTGGTATAGTAGAATTGCAGCTATTTAATAATAAAAAAAACAGACAAAGCAACATTAATAAAAATAATTCAATAACTTTTTTTTGATAAAAAAACTTTTTATTCAATCTTAAACATCCTTTGTCCATATAATATTTATTGTTTTTTACTATAAAATATAAAAATCTTTTAAAAGGGAATAATGCATTTCTAAATTGTATTCTAACCACTTGATTTACCGTTAATTCTATTAATGTTCAGGCCTAGATATCAAATGTGAAAACCTCGCCTCTATTTTTTCAATGATTATGGTTGGCTTTTAGATTTTAATATACTCATATGTAAATCTCTATAATATATTATTTATATAAATTTTATTTAACAAAACTTCTGTATCCAGCCTCCAAAGATAAATTCCTTTAATACCGGGAACATCTTTTGGAGTGCTGACTTACAATTATTTTCAAAAGAATCATCCATATCTTCATCAGCTAAGTCAGAAATGACCCGGAATGAAAAAGCTTTTACTTTATTTAAGTTTGCAACACTTAAAACAGCAGATGTTTCCC
>CAZAJW010000208.1:0-16268 GCA_964485485.1 uncultured Atribacterota bacterium
CCTTGCCTTTACCAGAATATCTTCTTTAAAACCCGAACCAATTATTTCATATACATTGGAGTCTCTTCCAATATCTTCAATTGCTTTCTTAAGCGCTTCAAGATACTTTTTCTTTAATATGCCCCCCAGATTAAATTTTCTTACCCCCATATCTATAGCTTTACCTATTTCATCTGATTGCATGTTGGATCCACCATGCAATACAAGAGGAACCTTTACTGCCCCTCTTATTTTTTTTAACAGTTCAAAATCAAGGCTTACTTCTTTACCGGGTTTATGAGATTGTCCTATGTTAATAGAAAATGAATCTACGCCTGTTCTGGATACAAATTCTTTCGCAATATCTGGATCTGTCTGTCTGGATTCTGTTTTAACACCTGTAAGTCTATCCAATCCGGGAAGTTCATCAATTTCGCCTTCTACTGCTACATTACTTTTATGCGCCTTTTTAACAATTTCGGATACCTTTGATGATAATTTATCAAAACTCATACCCGGGCCAATGAACATTACTACATCGTATCCGTCGCCTATTGAATCAATTACTGAGTCGAAATCAATTGACTCATTAAATATTGTACACGCAGGGACAGATATGTTTCTGCATAATTCTTTAGCAAGACTTGCATAAATACTAATATTATCATTTACTATCCTTCTATCATTTTTTAACATAAGACCACCAAAACCAATAATTACAGGGGATCTCATCTTTTCTGCTGCATCACAAACTGCAAGAAGGGATTCCAGGTTCCAGCTTTCAAAATACCCGACTGCATAATTTCTTTGTTCGGCATCCTTCATCATTTCAGAAAAAGATATTTCCATTATAAAAAGCCCTTTCTACATCTTAATATTATAAAATTTAATAATTATCATTTACTTTCTTAAAATCCTGTTTATTACATAGATAGCAACTTTTAACGTTATTTCTTTTTCGTAATTTAAAAAAATATTTTCAGAATATCAATTTCTAACAAAATCATGTAAAATATATATTAAGTTTTTGTCCCGACTTTGACTTTGTAATTTTAATAGGATAATCCCTAAATTTATTTGCCATATAATAAAAAGCAATTGTATTATCAACAGCTCTCCGGGTAGCCTGTATCGTGTGATTAGAACATAATATATGACCACCTCCTGGAGATAGTGTAGAAATACAATTCTTTACTTCCTCTGCAACATCTTTAAATGTACCTTCCGACATAACTTTCCTAGTATCAACATTGCCCCAGAAAGTTAGTTTCTTCCCGTATTTCTTCTTAACAGCTGTTGAATCATTTACATCGGGCTGCAACGGATTTATAATATCCATACCTATTTCTACAAAATCATCCAGAGCCCATTCTATTTTCCCATCTGTATGAAATGCTGTTTTTATATTTTTATTTATTTTTTTTACTTCCTGAATCATATATGCATATCGTGGTTTTAATAATTCCCTAAATATTTTTGGACTCACTAATGGTCCTTGCTCCATAGCTATATCATCACCCCACCAGATAATATCTACACCCATCTCTACTAACTTCTTGGATATAGTAAGAGAATAGCTCATCGTTTTATCCAATAAATCGGTAGCAAAATCTTTATTTGAAACAATATCCATCATAAAATTTTCAAGGCCTCTTAAATACCACGATGCTTCTAACATACTGCAAGCAACAGCTCCAAGTATTGAAAACTCTTTACCCTCGTTTCTTAATAATTCTCTATATATTTCAAATTCACTTTCATGAACCTTTAAGGGATCCGGAAATTTATAATTATCATAATTTTTTATATTAGCCAAAGGATGCTCTGCAAATTCACAATAGCTTCCATATTGTTGTGACTTTTTTCTCCATTTTATTCCCCATGGATCTTGATAAAGATTTTTCCCAATCTTTCTTTCTTCTTTAAAAATTGAACTAAAACCATCACAAAATCCTACCATATAATACAATAAATCATTCCCTAAAGCTTTTTGAAGAGCAAATGGATCTTCTGATACATCTAAACTTAAGCTTTCAATTAATACTTCCGCTACTTCTGGTGCTAACCAGCTGTCTATAGGTACTTTATCCGGTTCTTCATGATTTATAGCTGTCAAAATTCTTTCTCTTGAATTCATATATATATCATCCTCCTAATAAATTATCCTTTTACTGCACCTGCAGTTAATCCTTTTACAAACTGATCCTGAATTAAAAGATATACTATAAAAATTGTTATCGAAGCGATTACCACCAAGGAAACTACCAGTTGCCATTGTAAATTCTTTGTTCTATAACGTTTTCCATACTAAATTATAATAAATATCACTCTATCTTTAACAGAATTTAAAATATCCTATATTAAAAAGTTATATTAGAATAATATTAAAACAATTCATAAGTTTTTATTTTCCAGGGAGCAACATTAAGATGAAGTTCATTCCCAATATTATCTACTTCATTTATATGCTCGCCCGATAAATTTGTTTCCACACCCTTATGCAAAAGATTATTTAATTTAATTTTCACATCGGTATTAATCCCTTCACATTCAAAAATTCTAAGTTCTAATTTATCATCTTTTGTTTTAAAAGAAGTAAGTATTATATTATCCTTATCGATGGATAAAAAACTATTCCTCTTTGATAGATTACCATTTTTTAGATTTGAAGTGATACTAATAAGATTTTGATCAAATTCCATTGACCTTCTTATCATATCTGAGTTTGAATAACTATTATCGTGAGGTATTAAAACATATTTATACTCAGCATATGGAGGCCATCCAAATGTACCTGTAAAATGAGACTCCCATTCACGCATTACTAAATTTGAATAAGTATTTTTATTTATTTTCTTAAAGTATTGCGTCCCTGGGTGTATGAGAAGAAGTCCATTATCTTTATTACTAAAATCTATAAAAGTTAGGGCATGAATAGCATCTTTTTTTGTTTCTTCAACACCAAATGGTAAATCTCGAATAATTTTATCAGGGGTAAATGCTGTTGAAAATTTAATCCAGTACCCATCTTTGATTTCCAGAGGTAGTATCCAGCTGTCACCTTCCGCCTTTGCGCCCTCTGGGGGTATTTTTGCTACAGTAATTACACTTACTTTAACTTTGTTCGAAAAGCAATCTAGTGAATAATATATATCTAATCTTAATGTATCAAGTATATGGGAAACCTTTAAGGTTGCTCTTACAGGTCCTTCTTCAATCCAGCTAAACTCCGCCTTTGATTGAGAAGTGTCATATGGGGGAATATCTTCATTCGAAATAAAATCAGGGAAATTTTTCATTATTCTAGGAGGATGAATATTACTGGGTCTACCTGTGAATGTAGGAAATGAATACTCTTTACTATAAATTAATTCTTTTTCACTGGATTTATCAAAAAGACTAATTATATTACCATTAAAATTACCGAAACGTACTTTTATATTATTGTTTTCTATTTCCATTTTGCTTTTATTAATTCGTAGAGATGTCTTTTTCTGATCATAAGATTTCTCTGTAAATTCCAGGTAGTATGTATCATATCCCATAGATGGAACATTATCAGCAACAAAAAGTAACTTTGGATTAACCATCCCTCCCATAGAATCTTCCTCAATTATTTGTGAAGTTACTATTTCCCCTTTAGAATTTTTTACTATAATGTTTTTAGGATTGCTGTTCCCATGATATATTCTACCAATATTGACTAAATCAGATCTATCCCAGCTGGACGAATTGAAGACAGTGATAGCCATATCACCTTTAGCGTCATTTAAACTATCTACTTGCTCAGCAATTTCCTCAAATTTAGAATTAAGAATTTTTTCTGCTGAATACTTTGAATTATTAAGATGAGTATAACCTATAGTTCCCCATGGAGCGTTATATTTTTTATGTTTTATTTTTCTTCTGGGAATTGTAAATTGCATATTGGTATATTCACATAAACTGACATCGTGGCTTTGACTAATAAGAAGATCTTTCCAGGATTCATCTAGTTTACCCTGCTCCGAAAGGTTACCCAACATATATGAAATTGCATTAAGTTTTTCTGAAGATATTAATAATGCTTCCACCTTCCTATCATTAACTCTTACCTGGTCTCCACCAAGACCCCATGCAAGTACTTTATTAAAATCATCTCCATTCAACTTGATTGATTTTGCTGTCGGATTATAATACTTTTGCATATATTCTTTTAGGGTGACGTATTCAACATTATATTTTTTTGACAGTTCTTTATATTTTTCAGAGGAAAAATTAACCATTGAGCCTTCCTTGGGCTCCCAGCCAAATTCAACCCAAACAGTAGCAAGAGGAGTTTCCATCTCCTGCATATTTTTTATATCATTAAGCCCTTCTTTTGATAAGAGATAATCAACATTGTTTGTGACTGGAAAATGAAAAAATAATTTATTTTTTGGAGCAGTTGGTATAGTTGTTCCATCTGGAGCTTCCCATAAAAATGAGTTTAAATTAATTATTGGAATACCTGCTTTCCCCCAAGTATCGCATTGTGATAAACTGGCAAATTTATAACCTGTGCTCTTAAGTATCTGGGGAAGCTGAGGGAAAGAGAACTCTTCCTCTTCAAGAAAAGTTTCCATTTCATAATCGAGTGCTTTTTTTATTGTGTTACGTCCAAAAACAATTTGTCTAATTATAGATTCGCCTCCTACCGTGGAACCTAGCGGTTGGCTATACGTACCAGCTACTAATTCAACTTTACCGAGCAACAAATATTTCTTGAGCTTCTTAGTTATTTCGGGATATTCTTCACTTATCATTTGATAAGCAACAGCGTCAAGATTAATACATGTTTTAATACTTGGATCTTTATCTGATATACTAAGAGAGTCAGTAATAGATTGCACACATGATTCTAATCCTAGCTGCCAACCAATACCTATGTAACTCCAATGATTTGCCAAGGTAAGACAAAACTTATCTTGTAGTTTATCATTTTTTAATACAGTATTCATAATTATAAACCTCCATAATCTATAATAAATTTAACATATTAACTTAAAATATCGATCTGGAATTTTGATAGATCACCCCTAATTCTATTATAGGAAAATTCAATTGGTTTATCGTCATCCAGATAGGCTATATTCTCAAAGGCAAGTATTGGGTATCCTTCTTTTATTTTAAACATCTTAGCATCAAGAGCAGAAGCTATACTTGCTTCTATGATCCTTGTAATCTTATTTATCTTTAATCCAAACTCATGCTCCAAAATTTCATATAATGACTTATTTAATAGTAAATTCGGATCAAAATCTGGTATAAGATTCTTTGGTATGTAAATCTTACTATATTGATATGGTTCTTCATCTATAAATCTTAATCTTTCAAAATTTAATACTTCCTGATCAGGTTCAATATTTAATCTATCTCTAACTTCACCATAAGGTACAGATGTATTTACGTTTAATATCTCATTCTTAATTTCAAAACCCATTCTTAAAAGATCGTTATAAGTACCTATTAATTTATTAAGTATCCTCCCCTCAATTTTTTTGTTTCTTACGATTGATCCCTTGCCTTTAATTTTCTTTATGATACCTTTGAATTCCAGATTGCTGAGAGCTTTCCTTATAGTAATCTTGCTTACATTAAATTTTAAAGATAATTCCCTCTCCGATGGCAGAAAATCATTTATCCCATATTCACCATTTTCTATGGATTCTTCAAGAATTTTTTCTATTTGATAATAATAAGGAATGGGTATTTCTTTTTTCATTTGCATAATTTACCTGATTAATACTTATTATCAATTAAGCATATCATAAACATAATATATGTGGTATGTCAATATTTCTTTTGTATTTTTTGTGTTTTTTCTGTTGTGTTGTGACAATGAACACCTTTTGAAAACTTTTTGGGTGAGGTGCCAAATTATCTATACTTAAAATTACTGAACTAAATATAAAATTATTTTTGGATATAAATTATTAATGCCCTTTATTTAAATATCTACTGTATTAAATTTATGTAAGCCTTTATTTATAGCTAATTTCCATCAATTAAATCATTCAATCTAACCCTATATTCTTTAAATTTATCCCATTCAGCATCCATTGGAATTGCATGATCTATGTGAGGGATATATCCACCTTTTTTTATGAGAAGTGATACCTGTTCAAGTTCTTTATCGATATCTTTTCCAGAACCGCTCATAAGTATTTTTTTATCTACTCCACCCAGCATCTGCAGCTCAGGGTGTCTCTCTCTTATCTTAACCAGATCATTTACAGCTTCCAGGGGGAAAACACCTGTTACGCCTGCCTCCAACCATAAAGGTATCAGCTCCTCAACCAGGCCATCACTATCAACAATAATGTTTTTAATTCTGTACTGCTTTAAAAAATCAACCAGTCTTATGTAGTAAGGTGATAAAAACTCCCTGAATGCTTCCTTTGAAATAAAAGACCCGCCCCTAAAAGCCATATCTTCCCATATCATAACCCAGTCCATATCAATTTGATTTAAAATCTCTGACCAATAGTTCATAACAAAATTTAAATAAAACTCATTTATATCTTTCAGTAGCGCCGGGTTATCATACAAGGATAACATATAATTAACGTCTCCCATTAAGGTTCTTGCAATACCTGAAAATCCGAAGGGATATCCTCCGAGTCTTATTGCAAAGTTTCTATCTTTTAGTTCTTTTACTAAATTGTTCCAATCTTTCGGAAGTCTTTTACTGTAGTCTTTGTCATATAAATCCTTATACTTGTTAAAATCCTTTGCAGACTTAATTACATATTTTACAATCATTGGTACAGAAGCACTTTTTTTTAGAACTTTCTGTGTCAACCCATATTCATCAACAAAAATTTTGTGTTTATCATTATCTTCTATCACTTTTCCCTCAAGCATCGGGCTGAAATCACATGGAAATTTTGTAGGGTATGGATCAAGATTAAAATAAGAAATAAGAGACCTATCAACAAACCCGCTACCCGGTCTTAAAGGAAGAGATATTCTAACTAAATCTCCATCTAAATAATTTTCCGGTAAATTTCCAATTTTTGGAAGACTATCTTTAGCCCATTTGTCAAGTGCTCCTGCCCAATAACCATATTCCGTTTTCATATTCTGGCAATCAGTTTCAAAATTCATAACTGCATTAAACTTTTCTCTTGCATTCATAAAAACGTGACCTCCAAAAATAATTTTAGATAATAAAAATAGCTTATATTTTTAATTTTAATAAAAAGGACCTATGAAGAAATTTTTCTATAAATTTCCTTTAATGTTCCGAACAATTCTTTATATATTTCAATATACTTAATATAATTTTTATCCGCTCCCGGATTTGGTGTTATTTTTATATTACTTTTTATAAATCTTTCTAAAATATCTTCCATGCTTTTAAATAAACCTGTTGAGAACCCTGCTATTATTGCAGAGCCAAGAGTAGATAAATCACTCCTGAATAAATTTTGATATGGAACCTGTAATATATCCGCTTTAATTTGCATCCAGAGTTTACTTTTAGCACCACTTCCGATTGCTGTTACTTTTTCAAAAACAATTTCTGGTAGTAATTCTTTAATGATTCCTTTTGTAAGATAATGATCATATGCAATTGATTCTAATATTGCACGGTAAAAATGGATTTTTTTATGCGCCCATGTATGACCTATAAAAAGGCCTCTTACATTAGGATCGGGAGGGAAAAATCTCCCCTGCAAATAATCAATTGAAACAAGCCCACCTGATCCAGGCTCGATATTGGTGGCCCGCCTGTCCAGAATACTATAAATATCTTCTTTTTTGTTTTTTGCATTCTCTTTATCCTCGGCAAAAAATTCATCTATAAACCATTTATGGGTCCTACCGGTCAGTAATATAGACACAAAATGATAATTACTTCCAATTGCAGATTTCATGCACGCAAGAGTTTTATTCTGCAGATCATACCTGTAATCACTAATACATGCCCCGAATATACATGCAGTACCTGAAACATCTACTAATTGACCATGCTTTAAAATCCCTGCTCCAACAAAACCTGCTGATTGATCCCCGCATCCAGCACTAATTGGAATTCCTGAAGGAATTCCTGTATCTTCACTCGCTTTTTTTGTAACTTCTCCTATTACTTTGGTAGATTTTAGTATCATCGGGAGTTTGTCTGAATCAATGCCCATTTTATCGATTAATTCATCAGACCATTCAGATTTCTTTAAATCCGAAAACCCCGAAAAACAAATAAAAGTATCATCAATATAAGCTTCGTCTCCATTCAATCCTGCCAGCTTTCCTGCAACAAAAGAGGAGGGTTGTATGAACTTATATATTTCTTTCCATTCGTTTCTTTTTTTCCAGTAAAGTATCTTATTACCAAAAGTTGATAATGAACCATTTTTTTCAATTATCAAATCTCCAAAACTGTTGTGCATATATTTATTTTCTTCTGCACTTCTTCCGTCCAATGGTGTGTCATAATAAGTCACCGGATTATAATTTCTATCTATTGCCATTATCCCACCCATCTGGCTGTCTATGGAAATTCCTTTTATATCTTTCTTACTGATCCTTGATTTCTTTAAAGTTTCCTTAATCAAAGCACAGGATATGCTGTAAAAATCATTGGCGTCCTGCTCCGCCCATCCAGGTTTAGGGAAATTTATGCTCATTTCCTCTTCAGCTTCAGCAATGGGATTTAATCCTTCATCATAAATAACACATTTTGCCAGTGTCGTTCCCAGGTCAATTCCTATAAGGTATTTCATGTTTATTAATGCTCCTTTTAATTAATGCCAGCATTTCTATGATATTTTTTATAGATATTAGTAAGGTCTATCATTACTTAAATAACGAATATTTTTATAGAACTCTTTCATATCCCTGTCGGAATCAATCCGTACAACAGGTATATCTACCTGTCTGCATAAAATCTCAATCTCTTCAGTAAAATCTCCCTTTGTCATAGTCAAATGATTTGCACCAATTACTTTTACAAAATTTTGGGCTTTGACCCCAAGGTCTATTACTATCTTCCCCCAGGTCTGTCCAAGGTGACCACTTATCTTTTTACCGTATTTTAAATTAAGTATTTTTCTTGCATCCAGTGCCCGCCCTTTTCCAAGCTGCATATAATGTTTACCTCTTATCCTTGTCAATCTGGCAACAGTTATTTCATCCAGCTCCTTTCCATAATAGCTGAATGCGGCACCCGAAACTCCATGTATGTTACTTACAGCTTCAGTATTTTTTAAAGTCTTCCTTATATCATTACTATTGGCTGACCAGAATAATGAACCGGCCCCGCAATTTGCAAATTCTATGTAATCATCTTCAACCGATACAAGGTCACCAAATGCCGGTGGTACTTCATTGTTTAAAAAAAACAGAATCATTGAAGTAAGAAGGCCCTTTATATCTCCTTCACATACAGTTGGATAAATCTTTTGCTTGCCATTTTCATTAAATGCAAGCGGTAGAAATGCAGGAAGGGTACAGGCATTAACTCCATATTCTTTATAAATCTCTGGCTGGCATTTTATTGAGACTCCATTTATATTATCTGCCTCCATATCTTTTAGTCTATCCCTGGCAGAAATCAGCAGAGCAATTTGCTTATCAAAAGCTTCATGAGTTAACATACTGTTATCATATTTTATCTTCAATCCATTTTCCAAAAGCCAGTTTTTGAACTTATCAATTCTTTCTTGTTGATTTTTTAATATCTTTTCAGCCCTATTTATCAATATGTATTGATCCTCAAAAAGTACATCCCTTATTAAAAAGCTTTTTAGTCTCGGTATATCATCCTGGAGCTGCTCCATTCTTACTGCATATGTGCCTCCCCATAGAAGCATCGCAGATTCTCTAATCTTATTATATGCTGAAACAGCTTTAATCCATTTCAAAACACAATCCCTGTCATCAAAACATCTTTCGTGCTTTAAGGCATGGGTATTTATTCCCCACTCCATAAGACTTGCACAGGTCGCGCTCATCTGTGAAAGATTTCCTGACATTGGGTCATTTTCCGTATAATAAAGGATTGGTTTTGAAATTTTTCTTACAAATTCCATAACAGTCATAGGAGAAGACCATGTCCAGGCACCTATTATTACTCCTTCGAAGGAGTAATTCGATAATATACGAATTATTCCATCAACATCTTCTAAATTTCTAACACCGTACCAGCCTTTGCTGTCCTTTCTTAATTCTCCAAGAGGATCTGCAACATCGATACCGTTGAGCTCAAGAAATTCTTTTAATTCCATTTGTTTCTGTTCCAAAAAGCTCTCTACTTCAGGTGATGATATTCCATCTTCCCTGTCATCGGTAAATGTTATTATTGCTACTTCAGGTTGATTATTCATATGTCTCCAATCTACTGAATCAAAATAAATTATTTTTATAAATATTTAATCTTTTACATGACATCCTCTCAACCAGCTCCGGTTTAATTACTTTTTTTTCCCTGCTACTATCAGTATTTTCCAATAGATTTATTACCTTTTCTGCAGCTAACTTTCCGAATAAATACTTTGGCTGTTTTATAGTTGTAAGTGGGACTCTCATTACTTTTGCAATCTTAAGGTCATCATAGCCGATAATCGAAAAATCATCGGGGACTCTTAGGCCCATGTCAAATACTGCTTCCATTGCCCCAATAGCAATAAAATCATTTCCGGCAATTATTGCAGTGAAGTCTTTATGATTAGATATAAATTCTTTAGTTGCCGTGTAACTATCACCTTCATCATATAGAAGACTTGAAAAATAACTATCGTTGAAATGAATCTTATTTTTGGCCATCGTATCTATAAAAGCATTAATTCTTTCCTGTGAACCATATACATTCGGGGGTCTCAGAAAATATATTTTTTTATGTCCCAATTTTATTAGATAATCCGCTGCCAGTTTTCCACCATAATAATCATCTGCTTTAATATAATTTAAACCAGGAATGCCATACTTGATGTTGGTAAATACCAGGGGAATATTTTTTTTTACCAGATTTTTTACTGTATCTACCGTTAAATCTATATTGGAAATTATTAAACCGTCCACTTCCTTTGAAAGAAGCATCTTCAGGTATTTTTCACTTAATGAACTATCGTATTGGGAGTTACATACTATAACATTATAGTTTGATGATTCACACACATTTATGACACCCTTGGCCAATCTTGCGTAATATGGATTTTCAATATCTCCTACTAATAACCCTATTGTCCTTGATTTTTTTGTTTTAAGCCCAATTGCAAAATAGTTAGGTTCATATTTATATTTATCAATTATTGAAAGAATTTTATTTTTTGTTTCTTCTTTAACATACTTCTCGTTATTAACAACCCTGGATACCGTTTTATGAGAAACTCCAGCCAATTCTGCAATCTTCTTTATTGTTATATTTTTCAATTAAAAATAATTCTTAAGAGTTAATTATGACCATGCTGTATGTTCACGTTGTCATAATAACATAAAAACCCCTCAACCTCAATATAATTTTATTAATGGTACCATCAGGCCCTTTGTGTAAATTCTTTTACAGGCTTATCCTTCCAAACTTTATTTAATTGGTATATAAGGATATAGATAAAGCAAAACATTTTATACATAACTTTTAAATCATTTGGTTTTTAAATTAAAATGGATATTGAAATAATAGAAATAATTAAAGACAATAGCGGCTTTCTCCGTAAAATGCTATACGAAGCTATTTATGTATCTGATTCTGAAGAGCCCCCGCCAAAATCCATTGTAGATAAACCTGAACTTATTAAATATATAAATAACTGGGGCAGGAAGGGCGATATCGGATTAATAGCAGATTAATAGCAGAATATAAGAGAGAGATGACAGATGCAATCCGGGCAAGGGTATTCCCTGAAAATCAAAAAGGATAAGGTTTTATAGATGAGATAACACCAGAAATTTCTATGTCAATAAAGAAACAAGGGAATAGGAAAGAAATTAATGCTTAAATTTATAGATAAGGTAAGGTAGCAAGGATCAAATTCAATTTCTTTAAGTGTTAATAAAAGAAATAAAAAACTATAACTGTCATGTTTTTAGTTTTAAAGCTTTCTCCAGTTTGGCTATTTTGCTGTCACTTATGTTAACAATCTTTCCAATATTTCTTGAGGCTATAATAGCTTTGGCAGTGAATTCGGCAACTTCAAGGATATCAAAAGCATTAATAAGACTATTGCCTGTTACTATAATACAATCGTTTTTTACTATTGCCGCAGGAACATTTTTTTTAAAAATGCCTGCTGACATCTTCTGGTGCATAAATATCGAACCAAAAGGAAGCTTGGGAATTTCTCTTAATAATACATAACTTTCGGGTATTACTTTTGGATTAAAATTTTCGCCGGTTACTGCAAAGGCCATTATATTGGGCGGATGGGAAATTATAATTGAGTTTATATGGGGGTGTTTTTCATATATGTACCTGTGAAGCAGTACAGAGCGGCTTGGCATCTTGCCTTTTTCTTTTAATCCTCTTTCAATTTTAACAATGTCATTTATTTCCATATATTTTCTATCAACCCCGTATGGCGTTATAATGAAAGACTCATTGCTGAGTCTTTGAGAAAAAGTTCCCTGGGTGCTGGTAAATAATCTTTGATTGTAAGCTCTATGTATTAAAATGCACATTTCTTTTCTGGCAGCTCTTTCCAGACAACTAAATTCCTCTGGGATATACTCCTCCATTTCGGAGTGCTGCTTGTTCTTTAATGTCTTATCTATGTCTTTTTGTAAAAGCGTCACAGGTTTTCCTATCCTATTTGCGTTAATTTCCAGTCTGGCGCAAAAATCAAGAGTTTCAAAAGACATAAAAGCTTTAAAAAGATCTGAAGCCCCTATCACTATGCCATGGTTTTCAAGAATTACGGTATTTATTCCTTTTTCAAAAACGGCTGCAATTTTTTTACCAAGGTCACTGCTTCCTGGTAACCCATACCTGGCAATACCCACATCACCGCAGATTAGCTGTGCATTGGGAATTAGATTTGTATCAGGTATCTTTCTTACAATACTAAAAGCAATTAATGCTGGCGGATGAGCATGCAGCAGGGCCCTAATGTCAGGTCTTACCTTATATATGAGATTATGAAACGGAAATTCGCTAGAAGGTTTATGGTTACCTATTATAGTTCTGTCTTTTTTTATGCACACTATATCCCTGGCTGTCAGAGAACCCTTATCAACTCCAGCAGGAGTTATCCACATATTATCTTCGTTATCAAGTATCGATAGGTTTCCTCCCGATGTTGTAGTCATTCCATAACCATATATTCTTTCCATTGTCATTACTATCTGATCTGCAGGATGGAGCAACTCAAAATTCATGTTTCAAACTCCTGTCTTTCTTGGTTAATATCTTTGCTTGCGGACTCATACACAACTAATCCGAGCTATTTCTGAAATATCATGTCATATTAATATATTGCCAGTAATCCAGGTTCCCTTATACCAAAAGCATTCCAGGAAAGCAAAATAATTTTACAATTTAACAATACAGGGTGCCGTCTCCATTTGTGCTAACTAAAATCCCAGCTGACAATTCATGGAATTAACGAACTATTGTTTTGTCGTATGGCAAGTTCAAATAACTAAAACTTTGGTTTCAATTAAGCTTGTTTGCATAATTCATTTTCAGTTATTCTATCAAATATACTATGTCTCTTTATCGGTATTGTTTTAATATCATTGGTATAAATTGAGTGTTTTTTACCTTTACGGAGAAAATAATATCCATTTTATTTTAAATATTTGATGAGGCCACGGCGTTTTACAGACATCCTATACCTCTACGGGGATTTGCTCCAACAAGCTTTGGCCTGGGGGGATTTCTTTACCCTGCTGCCTGTAAGCCAGTATCATTTCGCGAAGAGCATCTTTTAGCATAACACGGCATTCTTCTAAATTTCTACCTTCAGTTATTACTTCTGGCCATTCCAACAATTGTCCCATATACCCAGAACTTATTTTTGTATATTTAGCTTTATAATTACTTAACATCAAACCTTTTCTGATTCTAGCTAATAGAAAAATAAAATATTTTAGATACATTATAAAATACCATTTTAATAGTAGTTAAGAAGCCGGAACGGGTTGCAGGTTTTTGGTTGAGAGCCGAGAGCCGGACTCCAGGGATGTCTTTAAAAAAGATAACCGGGGAATTAAATACAAGTGAGTCCACTGTTTTACGAGCTATTAAATATCACAAATAGGCCACAATAAAACTCACGCTCTCAACTTTTCAATCAGAGCATAAACTGCTATTTTTGTATAAAAATTTATAAGAATTTACTTATGGATCACCAGCGTATATTCCCCCATCAGTCGGCATATTTATGATTATCGGATTTAAAAATAGCACGGGTCACAATACCAGGTAAGAAAAAACATGAAATAGAAGAAAATACAAAGAAAACCTTATATCGAGCCATATATTATTGCAGACCTATATAATACCACCCAATAAAGGCCCTAACACACATGGTCACTGTCTATATAGTCATCTATAATATATTCATCAAACTCTTCGGGATCCTCTGCTGTCCCGGGGGGGCGGCATTTTTCTTTCAAATTCATATATTCCAGGCCAGTCAAGGATCTTCTTTACCACCTTATAGTCTTTGAGTATTGGCAATTATTTTCATCTTTTTCCCGCAGCACATTTATGTGGGAACATGTATAAAACTGTTTTCCAGCATCTGTATCATTTTTTCCATTGATGACCTCCGGGATCTTGTCCAGTTTTTCATACACCGGTCTTACTATCTTTACCTTCATTATTTCCATAGCTGTCATATTTTGTACCGGTTCCGGGAAACCTGAGTTTATGACTATATAAATATTTTTTCCATATCTTTAACCATATTATTAAACACCCAGAGGTATTATTGCCTTTATTTATTTAGCTTTGTTAAAGTAATCCGGTGAGACCTGAAGCTGTTTTTTGAGTATATTTTTCCATAAGAATTTCGGTATCTCCTTTGAACCGTGGGAGACTTTTGTCCTTTTAAAAGTGCCGTCATCCATGAATTTCCTGTAATAATAATGGTCTGTTTTTTTATACAGTTCCCAGCCATCATTCTCACAGAATCTCTTAAGTTCTTTCCAGGTCGGCATCAGCCTTTTTCTCCGGGAGTCTCTGGATTTATTGTAATCATATCTTTCACCCTGTCTACGTTCCCTGAATAAAGTGATGCCCTGTAGATATACGGGAAGTGCTTTCTCCTGTTGGGACTGTAATAATGGGTCTTAAAATCTTCCAGGTACTCCTGTGAATACTCGATAATCTCCCTGGCAAGTTTTTCCTTTAAAGTCTCAGTGTCCCTGGCATTACCCGCAATATCTATTTCCCTAAATGATCCGGTGTATGAGCCGTCCTCTTCCCTTTCGATTTCCAGAGTAAGTACATATTCAGACAGTATACAGTCTAATAAATCAAGGGAAAGGACTGCTATCAGATCCCTGTTCCTTTTTACCAGTGCCGGTTTTGTACGTACTACGTCATCAATAAACCGGCTCCATTCTTTTCTGACTGCAGTTGAATTTAAAATTGCTGTCAAATTTTTCTCCTTTATTAAATTATGTACAAAGCATACATTATATACATTATTTTTTCAATTCCTTTTGATCAAAGATTTGTAAGAATTTCCTTCCCCGTCCCCAAACTATAATCCCCCATCATTCGACATAACTGAGGATTATCGGATATAAGAATGACCACCGATCACAATACCAGGTCTAAAAAAACCTGGAATAGAAGAAAATAATAATATAATCTAATAACCGGATTATTGCTTTTCTGAGATTAATCTGATCTCTTCCACAGGATACCATTTTGCCCTCTTTATTATCTTTTCTGTTCTTTCAAAACCCAGATTCATAAAATAATTTATCCTGTCCTCGGAAGGAAAAATACTGTGACAATAAACCGGTATCAATGTTTCGGGAACTATCCCGATATGGTCTATTCCCTTTATCATCCTTAAGATTTCTTCTGCCTTCTCCAGGGTAAAAGGTATTCTATCATTATATAAGGCCAGAGCCATTTTTATTGTCTCGACTACCCTTCCCCTGCTGCATCCGGCAAGTCTTAGTTTCCAGCCGCCTTCGTCATGATAAACATATAATAAGATATGTGTCGAATTCCCACCTCTGCATATCTCCCAGGGATGTCCGCCGCAATTAGATACCCGGGTGATCTCTTCCCATGACCCTTTCTATGGAGCACCCTTATTTCCGGCTGCCCAAACCTTTCAGTATCGTAGAACTTATTTTTTCTTTTC
>CAZAJW010000209.1:0-1802 GCA_964485485.1 uncultured Atribacterota bacterium
TATCCCAGGATAGGCTGCTGCAACCTCTTCAAAGCCTTCTACGTAAGCCTTCACAATCTCATAACCAACTTCTTCAGGAAGATTAGAAGAAGCAACTGCTCCTACTACTTGCCCTTCTTCCATTATCGCAGGGTTATTGGGAAGTTCTAAAATACTACCAGCTGGTGTTTCAAAGAAAAGGATATAAGGATATTCTGCTCTTATCTTTTTCATATCATCTTCACTGTAACCGATAGCCGCCAAGGGAGTTCTTAAATTCACCTCAATTAAAGAAGAATCTAAAGAAGATAAACCACTTGATTTCTGCATTCCAACAATTTTCCCTTGTTTAAAAGAATCAATCGCATCTCCAAGTGATGCAAATTCTAAGTCGATACCGGTTCCTGTAACTTCATTAAAGTTTATAAAATTTGTAGTTGAAGAAGCACCCGGAAAACCAGGGCAGAATTTTTCCCCAGCTAAATCTGCAAAAGTTTTAATACCTGAATCAGCTCGAACATACAATCTGTTGACGATTGCATTCCTAAGGAACAACCACCTTATTGGCTCCCAACCTTCGCCTTCAAAAGTGCTTATTCCTTTATATAGCTGCATGGAAGAGGCAGAATCTACACATAGGGCAAAATCAAAAGCACCATCTTTAACTCTTCTCAAATTATCCAGGGCTGCTCCGCTCTCAATAACAGTAGCAATGATGTTGTTGTCAGCTTTATTGATGACTGAAGCAGTTCCTACACACCAGGCATATAACCCGGATGTTGAAGAAGTACTACCCATATTTAGATAGTAAGTTTCCTGGGCTGAAACATTTCCAATGGCTATACAAAACAATATAATCAAAACAAACACAGAGAGTAATTCATTACATCTACTATTTTTCATTTTTTCACCTCCTTTCCTGTTATAATTTTCCCCAATTTCTAACTGGCATTTTCTAAAAAAATCAATGAAAATAATTTATTGGGAAATGTAAACTCAAAACCATTTTTATATTATATTATTTTTCCTTCACAACTATTTCTTTATTTATTACTAATCTTTGATATAAGAAAACTGGTAAACCAATACCTATACCTATGATCGATAGGATATGTTTGGGACACATAAGTAAAAAACCACTCCCGACATATAAAATCCGAAATATTGAGTTAAAATGACTTTTAATCCGGCCAAAAAATCCATAAGCAAGTAAAATAGCGCCAAAAAATGCACTTACAGTATAGGTTATGACACTCCAAACATCACTACGACCTACCAGAGCAGGATTAAGAACAAAAAAGTAAGGTATAATAAAGGCCACAATACCAAGCTTTACTGCCACTAAGGCTGTTTTAAACCAATTGCTTTTAGCAATACCGGCTGCAACAATGGCTTGGGTACAAGTGGGAGGGGTAACTCCTCCTAAGAGAGACCAGTAAATAAAAAATAAATGTAAGGCGATTTGATCAATTCCTAATCTTAATAGTGACGGGGAAAGAATAGAAAGAGATAATATATACGTAGGAACTACGGGCAATGAGGTACCTAAAATAAAAGGGATAATTGTTGCAATTAAAAGTGCTAATAATAAATTATCTCCACCTACCGACAGGATTAATCCACTTATTTTTGGAGCTAATCCGGTTATTCCAATCATATTAACCAATATATTTACCGACACTAATATAGGAACAATTTTTGAAAGTCCTAACCCACCCTCACTCAATCCGTTTCCAATTTTAATAATATTCTCCTTTAGCCCAGATAGTGAAAGACTAGATAACAAAAAGACAATGATTACTGCTACACAAGCATAAAATCCG
>CAZAJW010000210.1:0-2012 GCA_964485485.1 uncultured Atribacterota bacterium
AATTCTTCACGGGTTAAGTTTTCGGGTTTAATCAAAAAACTAAAGACTTTTTGGGGCAACCAGTAAAAGAGATATCCATGCCCGATAGAGCCTACCTTGGTAGGCAAGTTATGTATGGGGATATTTCCGCAAATAATCTCAGCAACACCATAGGCGATACCATACATCCCAAAAGTAGCGATAAAAGGAGGTACTCTTAATCTAGCCACCAAAAATCCATTAATAAAACCGGGAATTAACCCGACCAGCAGGGCACTTAGAATGCCAATAGTAATAGCCAGTTCTTGTGAAAAACCAGCTCCCCATAATTCAACCATCACTTTGGCCGAAATAACTGAACTGAATCCCACCATAAAACCTACCGACAGATCAATACCGCCGGTAACGATGACAAAGGTTTGTCCGGTAGCAAGCAAAAGAATAGTCGTTGAAGCCATAAATATTTCCTGTATATTTTTCAGACTAAAGTAATTAGTTCCTGCCAGGCTAAAATAAATAAGTTCAGCAGCTAAAAATATTAAAGTCCATCTTCTTAGTAAATTCATGCCCGTTTCTTTAAATTTATTTTGTTCAATCATTCTTTATACACCAACTCCGGGAAAAATTGATCTATCAGAACAGCAATTATTAAAATAGTACCAATAGCAATGTAACGATAAAAAATGGGCAGCCCCATCATCATTAATCCATTATTAAGGGTTCCGATTAATATGACCCCCAGTGCCGTTCCCCAGATACTACCCTTACCACCAGTTAGGCTGGCACCTCCTATAATCACTGCAGCAACCGCAAATAATTCATAGCTGGAAGTATACTGGGTATGGACACCCATATGTAGCTTATAAACCAACAATACTCCTGCACAGGAAGCCAAAAAAGATGATATAACATAAATTTTAATAAGATGCCAGGGAACGTTGATCCCTGCTCTTATTGCAGCATTAACTTCATCACCAATGGCATAGGTATGTTGACCGAATTGTGTACGAGTAAGAATAAATGCAAATAATATAAGTATGAAAAAAATAATCAATATAGGAATAGGCACAATCTTTATTAAACTTAAAATATCGGATCGTTCAGTCAATTCCGGTTTAACCAATATAGAAAATCCATCTTTTCGGGAAAAATAAGCCAGAAAAGCATTTCCGAAGTCTCTAACTTCCAAAGGCAAAAAACCAATTGGAAACCCCTCAGAAAGACGCCAGGCCAATCCATTGGCAATTCCCCACATTCCCAAAGTCGCAATAAAAGGAGGCACACGTAAACGAGCAACTAAAAACCCATTAACCAAACCCGGTATTGAACCTAATAATAGTCCCACTAGAGAACCAATCAACATGCTTATAAAAGGAGCATATCCAGCAGCGGTCATATCTCGCATAATAATAGCTGTACTAACACAAGCAAATCCCATAACAAAACCAATAGATAAATCAATGCCACCACTGATAATAACAAATGTTTCTCCTGCAGCCAGTAACAAAAGAGAGCTTACCCCTAATATGAGACTGTTAAAATTGTTAACACTAAAAAAGTTTTCCCCAAAAATACTAAATAAGAAGAATAATAATATTAAAAAAATTAAAGACCAATTACGACCTATATAATGAACTAATCGGCTTCTCCTACTATCTTGGCTATTAATAGCAATTTTATTATTGGGTGATTTTATATCAATCATTTTAAAATATGGACCTTTTCGATTAAAGCGACAGATATAATGTATTCACTGTCGCTTTAATCTTTTTTAACTTTACCTAAAGATTAGCTACTTCATCAATTATTTGTAGATATATTGCTGGGCTTCGGGGTCATTTACGTTTTCTTGAGTAAAGACAAAAAATCCAGGTGTTACTTTTTTGGGTATCTCTGTATTCTCCTCCAGGTGTTTAACGCCCCATTCTACACAGAGAGCACCCATCTGAGCAGGCATCTGCGCTAATATCAAATCTAATTCGCCTCTTTTTAATGCCTCAATTAAGGTTTCTGTGGCATCCCAAGTAGCTATC
>CAZAJW010000211.1:0-1881 GCA_964485485.1 uncultured Atribacterota bacterium
AATCCTCGCCTCATGATTGAGGAAATAATAGAGAAGTCTATCCTTTCCTCAAGGGGGAAGAAACAAGATATTAAATCTAAAAACGATAAACTAAAAACAAAAAACTATTTTAATTACTCCAAGTTTAATTCAATCTGGAGTGCTCTGTTTATTTCATTCATTATATCAGCAGATAGAGAAGTAATTTTTTCACCAAGCTCAGTTTTTTCAATGGTAAAAATTGAATCTGCCTGAAATTTTGTAGGTTTAGAAAAACCTTTTTTGACCAGAACCTCTACCGGATAAACAGAATCTGTATTTTGAGTGGTACCAGGGATTACTACGACATCACTGCTGTACTGGTTCCCCAGATTATTAGAAACAACTAAAAGAGGTCCCGTCTTCTTTTTGCCGGGTCCCCAGTATGCTTCTCCTCTTTTTGGGAAATTCATGATTGCTCCTCTTTTTCCTGTCTTTTGATGACTTTTTGCTGTGCCTTACGGAGCCCAGAATAGGATTCAGTTTTATTGGTATAATACTCTTTTAATTGCTCTTCCCTTAATTTATGGAGAGAGATTCTAATTACATTAGAAACTGAACCGTGCTTTTCTTTTAATTCCTTCAGTATTTTATTATCAGATTCGGATAAATAAACTGTATGTCTGGGCATTAATATCACCTCTTTGTATGATATAAATATCATACTTTTATGTATTTGTCAATAAATTACAAGTTGCAATTTACGAGATACAAGTTAAGAAATAAAAACAAATATAACTCCGGGGGTAATTGGATGAGATTACTTCGTCGCTGCGCTCCGTGCAATGAAAAAAAAGAGAAATATTCGCAATGACGAAATCGTATATAGTATTCCGTATGATGTATAACGCTCACCCCCACCTTACTCCTCCCCCCCCTAAAGGGGGAGGAAACAAAAGAAGAGTTAATCCTGCCCTCAAGGGGGAGGAGAAAAAGCAGGGAAAACATGCCATCAAGGGGAAGGAAATGAAAGAAAACTTAATCCATCCATCAAGGGGGAGGAGATAAAAGAAAACTTAATCCATTCCTCATTGGGGAGGAAATAAGAAAAGGGTTAATTCTTGCCCTAAGGGGGAGGAGATAAATCATTTGAGAAATTGTGGATGAGACTGCTTCACTTTGTTCGCAATGACAGAAAAGAAACGATACTAACAATGATAACAAAACATCTTATAGTAACATAATCCAAAAACAATGAATTAAAAACAAAAAACTAATTTAATCATTCTCCCGGTTAATAAGGTTCACTATCACCTTAATCATAATATCTTTTTCTTCCGGTTTGCTTTCAGCAATAAGGAGTGTTAAGGCTACCAGGGCATTATCGGCAATTCTCTTGCTGCCATCTTCTTTATAAAGAATACCATTTTCATTTAAGAACCAAATAAATAGTGATGCTGCGATGCGTTTGTTCCCATCTACGAAGGAATGGTTTTTTGTTACAAAGTAGAGTAAATGAGCTGCTTTTTCTTCTATGCTGGTATAGACTTCTTTTCCATCAAAGCTCTGGTAAATAGCACCAATAGAGCCCGAGAAAGACTGGTCTTTTTCCAGCCCGAATAAGCCTGTTGTGTAGTAATCTTTCAGGTTTTGCAGCTCCTGTCTGGCTTTTTCATAGGTCAGTTTAAATCTTTCCTGAGTTGTGATTTCTTTTATCTGAAGTTCCTGATGGTCATATTCATCAAGTAAGTGTAAAGCTTTCTGGTAATCCAGGATAACTTGCAATAATCCGGTTGCTTCCGGAGATTCCAGGTTTTTTTGTAATAGAAGTCTTTCTATCATGCTGGCAGTTTTCTGCAATTCCTTTATTTTGGACTGGTTTTCCTGTAATCTTTTTTGATTGATGGAATAGCCCTGGATAAG
>CAZAJW010000212.1:0-1794 GCA_964485485.1 uncultured Atribacterota bacterium
TATCCCAGGATAGGCTGCTGCAACCTCTTCAAAGCCTTCTACGTAAGCCTTCACAATCTCATAACCAACTTCTTCAGGAAGATTAGAAGAAGCAACTGCCCCTACTACCTGCCCTTCTTCCATTATCGCAGGATTATCGGGAAGCTCTGAAATGCTACCTGCTGGTGTTTCAAAGAAAAGGATATAAGGATATTCTGCTCTTATCTTTTTCATATCATCTTCACTGTAACCGATGGCTGCCAAGGGAGTTCTTAAATTCACTTCAATTAAAGAAGAATCTAAAGAAGATAAACCACTTGATTTCTGCATTCCCACAATCTTCCCTTGTTTAAAAGAATCAATCGCGTCTCCAAGTGATGCAAATTCTAATTCGATACCAGTTCCTGTAACTTCATTAAAGTTTATAAAATTTGTAGTTGAAGAAGCACCTGGAAAACCAGGACAGAATTTTTTCCCAGCTAAATCTCCAAAAGTTTTAATTCCTGAATCAGCTTTAACGTGGAGTCTATTAGTAATTGCATTTCTAAGGAACAACCACCTTATTGGCTCCCAACCTTCGCCTTCAAAAGTACTTATTCCTTTATAGAGCTGCATGGAAGAGGCAGAATCTACACATAGGGCAAAATCAAAAGCACCATCTTTAACTCTTCTCAAATTATCCAGGGCTGCTCCGCTTTCAATAACAGTAGCAGTGATGTTGTTGTTAGCTTTATTGATGACTGAAGCAGTTCCTACACACCAGGCATATAACCCGGATGTTGAAGAGGTACTACCCATATTTAGATAGTAAGTTTCCTGAGCTGAAACATTCCCAATGGTTATACAAAACAACATAATCAGGAGAAGTACAGAGAGTAATTTATTCCATCTACTATTTTTCATTCTTTTCACCTCCTTTCTTATTATAATTTTCCCCAATTTCTATCCAATATTTTCTAAAAAATCAATGAACAAGAAATATTGGGAAATGTAACCTCAAAATCATTTTTATATTATTTTTCCTCCATAACTTTTTTATTGATTACTAAGCTTTGATATAAAAAAACTGGCAAACCAATCCCTATACCTATAATAGATAGAATATGTTTGGGGCACATCAATAAAAAACCACTCCCGACATATAGAATCCGAAATATTGAGTTAAAATGACTTTTAATCCGACCAAAAAAGCCATAGGCAAGTAAAAGAGCCCCAAAAAATGCACTTACAGTATAGGTTATGACACTCCAAACATTGTCACGACCTACCAGAGCAGGATTAAGGACAAAAAAGTAAGGTATAATAAAGGCCACAATACCAAGTTTCACTGCCACTAAAGCGGTTTTAAGCCAATTACTTTTAGCAATTCCGGCTGCAACAATGGCTTGGGTACAGGTGGGAGGGGTAACTCCTCCTAAAAGAGACCAGTAAATAAAAAATAAATGTAAGGCAATTTGATCAATTCCTAATTTTAATAGTGACGGTGAAAGAATAGAAAGAGACAATATATACGTAGGAACTACGGGCAACGAGGTCCCTAAAATAAAGGGGATAATCGTCGCAATTAAAAGTGCTAACAATAAATTATCTCCACCTATCGACAGGATTAATTCACTTATTTTTGGCGCTATACCGGTAATCCCAATCATATTAACTAATATATTTACCGACACTAATATAGGAACAATTTTTGAAAGTCCTAACCCACCCTCACTTAATCCGTTTCCAATTTTAATAATATTCTCCTTTAGCCCAGATAGTGAAAGACTAGATAACAAAAAGACAATGATTACTGCTACACAAGCATAAAATCCG
>CAZAJW010000213.1:0-2894 GCA_964485485.1 uncultured Atribacterota bacterium
GTTCGCCTTGGAGCAATGGGAAAAAATTTACGAGATTACTAGTTACCTGGTTGGTAAGAGCGATGATTTGAATGTCTACGATTATCGCGAGTTAATACAGAAACTATTTGGTTCAGACTATTCGATTGACCAGTTTGGGAATGATGAAAATCTGGATAAGCTGATTGAACTAGCTATGGAGTTAAAACCTCCCAGGATCCTTTCCGGTGCAGCCGATACAGTGGAGGGAGAATTTAGTTCTACAACTAAAGGTTTTCGATTGATGGGCCAGCGTTTTATTCCTGATTCCTATATTTTGCAGGGAATGGTCTATCAGGAGAAAGATAATCATACCATCATGCGATACACTGGTAATGATAAGCCCTTTACCATGGAAGTAATCCCCAATGTCGGACCTGCCAGAGCTTTTCCAAGAGGGCTTGATATAGCAGCCGTATTAGATTCAGAAAGAGCTTTACAAATACTGGAGGAGGAGGGTGATACCGAATATACCTACTATTACGAGCAGTTTAATTTATTGAATGATGAATTTTCTAAATTAAGTCATGCACAGTGGCATGAAAATATCTATTGGAATTGGCTTTATGCTTTCCTACCTCTCTTGGATAAGGAAGATGACCAATTACCCTGGTCTTTTATCAATTCCTCTGCCTGGAAAGATAAATTAATTAATACCATGCTGGGCTCCTGGACTGAATTAAGGCATGATACCATCTTATATGCCAAACAAAGTTACACCATGTTTACTAGAAGTGCGCCTGTAAAAATAGAGATGACTAATGGATTAGTGGAGCCCTATCCTCGTGTGTATCGACGTTTAAAAGAATTAAGTAAAGGGCTGCTTGCAATTGAGGATAAATATTCTATCCATCCTGCCGTAAAGCAAAAATTGCAGCAGTTCATTAGTCTTCTAAACCAGCTAGAAACCATTGCTCAGAAGGAAAGAAAAAATCAAACCCTAACTGAGGAAGAATATAAAATGATATGGAATATCGGAGAACAATTAACTTCTTTAACGGATTTTCCGGAATCATTAATGCAAAAAATAACCTCCCAAACAGACCATCAATCAGCCCTGGTAGCTGATGTACATACCGATATTAATACCAAGCAAGTATTAGAAGAGGGGATTGGTAAACCATTTAATCTTTTTATTCTTATCTCCGAGGACGGCCAAGAGAAGATTCTAAGAGGCCCGGTCTTTTCTTACTATGAATTTAAGCACCCGATGGATGACCGTTTAACCGACGAGAAATGGCAATCAATGATTGAAGATAATCAATTGCCGCCCCTGTCCGATTGGGTTAAGAGTTTTTTGATTGCTCGATGATGCAGTGACAATTTTTCTTTGTAGGATTTTCTCTTTTTTATGAATTTCAAGAAAGCGGGTAATTTCATTGAATAAAAAAATGCTCTGTTCAGAATGTCAGAGGGAGATAGAAGAAAATAATTTCTTTTTTATCGACGGACAACCGGTTTGTCATCATTGTCTATTTGGAGAAGTTAAGCCAATTTTTATCTATCCTATTGGAAAGGTTAGCGAGAAGACTGCCGATGGAATCTCCAGAATCAACCTTTTTCCATATCAAAAGAAGTTTATACATAAGCTAGATGAGGAAGATCGTATTAGTGTTATTTATTATCTGCATGAGGTGAATTCGATTAGTTCAGTTTTTAAAAGGGGAAGGAATAGCAATGGGAAAAAAGTAGGTGTCTTTGCTTCTCATACTCCTCATCGGACTTCGCGAATTGCAGTTAGTAAGGTGCCCTTAGTCAGGATTTCCGGTGTCAGCATTTATGTCAGGGACCTGGATGCTTTTGTGGGCAGCCCTGTTTTGGATATTAAAGGTGGAAGAAGCAGTATCAAAGATTAGCAAAAGAGGAGTATTTTTTCAGATTATTGTAGGAAAGTATTATTGCCAGACAGTAAATATATTTATGTAATTTATAAACTATCAAAAAGAAAGATGGCAAAGTTAGCAAATGGCCGAAGTTATTATTAAATGGATATATAAACCATATTGGGTTGAGTCCTGAAACACAGGCTAAAATATTCACAGATAGATAGCTTTTGTGATTGACAAAAGTTTATTTTTATTATAATATTAAATACTACTAAAAGAATAGTATAACTAGTGTATAAAATTTCAGGAGGATTTATGAGACTTTCTACTAGATCAAGGTACGGAGTAAGGTTAATGTTGGAATTGGCTCTGAACTATAATACAGGGTACACTTTTTTAAAAAATATTGCCAAAAAAGAAAAGATATCTGAAAAATATTTAAGCCAGTTGGTGATTCCCTTGAAAGCAAGAGGCCTAATCATTTCTTCCCGTGGGGCACATGGAGGTTATAGATTGGCAAAATCCCCTTCTCTAATAACAATTAAAGATATTGTGCAGACCTTAGAGGGGAGTATAAGTCTGGTGGAATGTGTAAATAATCCATCTGTCTGTGACAGAAGTTCAAAATGTTCAACACGTGCTATCTGGGAAATGCTGGATAAAAAGATATTAGATACCCTTAGTTCGATTACTTTAAATGATCTATTTAATCATAAAAAACCAGTTTCTAAGAAGGTAATAATGGTTGAGTAAAAAAGAGAGATAGGAGGTGAACAATATGGCTATTGATCCGGTTTGTCTAAAAGAAGTAGATGAAAAAACAGCAGAATTTAAGAGTAAGGTAAGAGGAAGAATGTATTATTTCACCGATGCTGAATGCAAAAAAAAGTTTGACGAAAATCCTGCTAAATATCTGGACAAGAAAGACAAGAATGATCCCCCGCCATATGCTCCTTGCTAGTTGTGAAAAAAATATAGGATTGGGTCTTATTGATTTTATTATCAATAATAGCTATCTATAGGACTCAATCCTAATTTATTTTTAATTAT
>CAZAJW010000214.1:0-2000 GCA_964485485.1 uncultured Atribacterota bacterium
TTATTTTCTCAGCTTCCTTATTTTTACGCAGGTCTGTAATTAATTTTTCTAATTGATGCAGGTGATAAGTAATCGTTACTGAAATTGCCAAAATATCTACCTGCTTTTCTAAAACTGTTTTTATTAAGCTATAGTTAGGAGTATTTGCTCCCAGATGATATGTGCTCCAGTTGTTCATTTCCAGAAAATCAGCAACCATTCGGATGCCTATTTCATGTAATTCATTACCGATACAAGCAGTAATACAGGTAGGCCTGTTCTCTCCTCCGGCATTCAGAAATAAAGGATAAAGATGGGCTATTAATGACTGGGTTGCAGAAGTGCAATAATGTTCCTGGGCAACACTTATTTTACCTAACTGCCACAAGCGGCCAATCTCTTTTTGCACCGGCTCAAAGACATGTAAATAAATATCTTTTACAGAAATATTGTCTTGCTGGGCCTTCTCTAGAATTAGAGAATTAAAAACTAAAGGATTGCCTTCCAATAAATTTGTTAAGTAATCAGCACTTAATTTATAATAAGGGTTTTCCGGGTTCAAAAAGCTGTGCAGTTCTCCTATATCCTTAGCTAACACCTCTTTCCCTTTTCTTAAGAAATCACTTACCCTGGAAATATCCAGGTCAGGGTCAAGTTCTTCTTTGAGAACTTCTGCCATAATCTCAAAATTATCTGCTAATTGTGACAGGGGTAAATTAAGTCCTAAAAAGAGATGTTTTAACCAACGGACATATTCCAAAAAGAGCAACTCTGAGTTCAAAGCTAAAGCCTCACTCAAATAGGATAGATGGTAAATAATATCCTGCCGGCATTTTTGCAGATCGATTTTCCGGTATTGTTTTTCTAACTCTGGAGAATTTTTCATCTGTCTTTCTAATATATTTTCTGCCAATATCTCTTTATTATTCTGGATAATATCTCGAATGTCTTTCCTTTGTTTTTTATTTCTTTCCACTTTTACTCTAAATTCCTTCTTAAAAGTATAAAAAATTTCTATACATTTTTATAATATAACTGTAAATAATAGTCAAGGTTAATTGATTTTTAGAAATGATTAATTATGGATAGTTTTAATTATTGTTGATTGTCTCCAGTTGTTCCTTTTGACAAACTCTCAGGCAGGCATCTACAACCTTAGAATCATAGAGAATACCTTTGTTTTTTAATAATTCTTCTTCAGCCGCTTTAATGCCTAAGGCAGGGCGGTAAGGGCGGTGGGAGGCCATTGCCTCATAGACATCTGCAACACAGATTATTCTGGCCTCTATCATTATTTCTTCTCCTTTTAAACCTTGAGGATAGCCCGAACCATCAATTTTTTCATGATGCTGATAGACAATCTCTGCAATAGGATAGGTGAAAGAGATATCTTTGAGTATTTCATAGCCAAGTTGGGAGTGATTTTTGACCAGGTTATATTCAATTTCGTTTAAACGGCTGGGTTTATTTAATATTTCTGAAGGGATACTGATTTTCCCGATATCATGAACCAGGGAAGAAATTCTAATAGCTTCAATGGAGTCATTTTTTAGCCCCATTTCCCGAGCAATAGCTGTAGCAAAATTGGCTACCCCTTCCTGATGACCGGCAGTATAAGGATCCCTGGTTTCTACAATTCGGGTCATGGCCAGAATTGTGTCATTTTTTGTCTTTTCCAGTTGGCAGTAATTTTGATAATTATGAATGGCAATAGAAATACCATGCACAAAACTTTCAATCTTTTTTATGCTTTCCTTATTAAAATTATTGGTTTTCTTGCTTACCAAGCGTAACGTACCTAAAACTATTCCTTCAAAACTAAAAGGAAAAATTATACAAGAGTTTATCCACTCTATTCCCTGAACTTCATTCCAGCGAGGATCATTAGAAGTATCAGGAATCAGAAGAGGTTGTTTGCTAGTAATTGCTTCTTTTTCTAGAGGAAAATGATTTATATCCTCCTGTAAATTCCAGACAATATTTTGACAATAGTTATTTTCATAACCCTGGATGGTAATAAC
>CAZAJW010000215.1:0-1973 GCA_964485485.1 uncultured Atribacterota bacterium
TCCGGCACATCGAAATCATAGTATTGAAATTCCTCTTCACTGAAGTATTGGTAGCTGGCCTGTTCGCCGTAAATATCTTGTACCCCGGCTATCATCATCTCACAAATTTCCGGTTCCATTTCAGCTGAACAGTATTCCTCTTTTAGTGTTTCATCGTTATTAACCTGGCTTTTGTCTGGTTTTAAAAATTCTAAAGCTGCAGAAAGATAAGCTACATTTCTCCTGGCAGCTTCTTTTAAATCACCCTCAGTCTGCTGGTAAATCTGTAGTGATGCCTCAAGCAATTCTTTGCTGATTTCCCAGATATCCCGATAAAAGAGATCACGTTCCAGGCGCATTAAAGTTGTATCGAAAAAGATGTGATAATAGTGCAGCAGGGAATCTGAAGTAATAAAAATAGGTACATCTATATTTTTCAATACCTGATAATAGGCAACAAAATCATCCTTGGGGTTAGCCATTTCCCGGCTGAAGTCCAAAAAGACCTCCTGTTCGGCAATATCAAGAGGGGTGGGAATAACTACAAAGGCATTTTTTTCTAGTAAGTTTAATCCTTCCGGGGTTAAAGGCATTTTTTCAAAAAAATCCTGGTAGTTTTCAATTTTATTAGTATTTAAGGGTAGGGGAAAGCCAGGAATATCAGCATTGACTTCAAGTGGTTCCATAATAAATTCTTTCGGGTTGATTAGCTGCTTATTAAGCGGGTTTGTATTTGCCAGAGAATGACAAACTGTAAAAGATAATATTATTATGATTGCTATGGGAATGGATAATATATTTCTGCCTTTATAATGAAATTTATTTTCTTTTGATTTTTTCATTTCTAAACCCTCCTGATTTTTCTTTAATCTACCAATTCTGATTCTATTATACCTTTTTTAATATTTTCCCATAACCTTTTATCAGATTTCTCTGCCAGATTTTTAAGAAATAATTTAGCTTCATTTTGACTCATCAGTATTGGCTGACCGGACTGATTTTTTATTGGAAAGAGTCGAAAGGTGAGTTTATCAGATGAAATAGTTAAACCAACCGCTAATCCTTCTTTGGTTTCTGGCATAACCTGTTGGTCAAAGATAAAATTTCCCAGCGAATAAAAGATCGGTTTATCCTGTATTAATTCAATCTCCTGGACTACATGGGGATGATGTCCCACAATTATATCAGCCCCTGCAGTAATTATCCGCTGAGCCAACTCTCTTTGCACAGGTGAGCTGGTTAATTCATATTCATTACCCCAATGCATGCTTACGATGATAAATTTCCCAGGATTAGATTGTCTTACTTTTTGCACTTCTTTGATTATTTCTCTCTGATAATCAATATATGGCAGTACCCGGTTAAAGGATAAAAAGATAGACTGTTCACTATAAGCTGGATTATTATTTTTATCGGTTGAACCGGAAAAGGGAGAGCCAACAAAATTAATCCGATATTCTTGCAGCCAGCTTTTTGTTTCTTCCAAACCTTCTTTTCCCATATCGTAAATATGATTGTTAGCAATGGAAAGCAGATTAATCTTGCTCCATCTCATTCCTTCCAGAATGTTTGGATGGGATGAAAATATTAATGAACTAGTAGAATAAGCTTGTGGTGTTTGAACTACCGGTCCCTCTAAATTTGCAAAAACCACATCCACGCCTCTCAATAATTGTACAATATTTAAAAAGGGATAATAGATACTATTCTGCTTTATTAGTTCTTCCATACCCCGGTCCAGCATCATATCCCCAGCCAGAAGGACAGTTTCTATTTTAATATACTTATTTTCTTTTCCTTTCTGAAAAACAACACTAAAATAAGAGGTTGTAGAATTAAAATCACAGGGTAAAAAGTCAACAGAATTTTTATGGGCAACGATAAGGGATTTTTCGCTTTCCCGCAATTTTGCAAATAACCGAACAGCATGCAATGATTGCCAGCTATCCACTTCTATATTTTTAAAATGTTCTTCCTCAAAATTCAATAACACC
>CAZAJW010000216.1:0-7431 GCA_964485485.1 uncultured Atribacterota bacterium
ACTTCTAACTTTGGACTTCAGGTGAAAAATTATCAGCTTTTATCAAAAAAGGTACTTAATTACTGAACATGAATAACCGTCCCCTCGAGTTTAATCAGAATTAATCACTACTGGAGCGAAATGGGTTAACTTCATGCACTACCCTTCTATCCACTAAAGGTTATATTTACCTTTTCTATGTCATGTAAATTTTCTACTTTTTCCCGAATCTCTTCCTTGATTGAATTAGCAAACTGGTGGCTTTCAGGTAAGTCCACATGAATATCAATAATACCATCATTTAATTCAATCTTTTTAATTAAATTGGTGTCAACAAGATCCAGCCCGGTTAATGGATTCATAACTTTACTTAATCTTTTTTCAATAATTTCAACAGTAGTCGGTTTAGTGTCTTTTGCCAAGCCATGTTTCTCTTCATAATTTCTAATAGCTGAACGCAACCCCTCCACAGCTAATACAGAACAATGCGCTTTGATAGCAGGTAGACCTCCCAATTCTTCTGAAGCCTGTTTCCAGGTAATTTTTTTGGCTTTTTCGATTGTTTTCCCCTTTGCTAGCTCTGTAATAATGGAACCGGTAGCAATATTCGATGCACATCCGTAAGATTCAAATTTGATATCTTCAATTTTTCTGGTTTTATCATTCACTTTGATTTGAACCGACACCATATCCCCACAAGCGGGGCTACCCTCCATGGCTTTTCCATCTGGATTTTCTATTTTTCCTACATTACGGGGATTTCGAAAATGTTCCAATACTTTTTCATTATAAGGAAATTTCATAAAACTATTCCTCCTTCCGGTCTTTGCCTAAAGGACTGATTTTTCTTAACTCAAGAATAATTTCTTTTAAATTCTTGATTAATTTATCTATTTGCCCTCTATTATTGTTTCTTCCAATCGTAAAACGAATGGAGCCATGTGCTCTTTCATGATCTCCTCCAATACCAAGAATGACGTGACTTGCCTCCAGCGAACGACTGAAACATGCGGAACCAGTGCTTACTGCAAAACCACGCATGTCCAGATGTAGGGTAACAGATTCTCCTTCAATAAAATGAAAGGTAATATTTGCATTCTGAGGTATCCTCTTTTCATGATGTCCGTTTAAGGTAGTTTTAGGTATTTCCTTCAGAATGCGATTAATTAAATAATCCCTCATTTCAGTTATTTGCCTATTTTCTTCATCTGTCACTAGCTCAACTGCCTTGGCAAAACCTATTGCTCCTGGAATATTCTCCAGACCTGCCCTCTTGTTGAATTCCTGAAATCCCCCATCCATCCACTTTGTAAAAGGAGTATTCTTACGCATATAAAGCCCCCCTATTCCTTTGGGGCCATGTATGGTATGAGCAGAAATCGTTATTAAATCAATCGGTATTTTGTTGGTATCAATTGGAATTCTGGTATAAGTATGAGTAGCATCACTATGAAATAATACCTCTTTTTCTTTACAAATTGTGGCAATTTTTTCAATATTCTGGAGAGTACCAATCTCCTGATTGGCATGCTGGATGGAAACCAAAGCGGTTTCCTTTTTTATCGTTTTTTTGAGTTTATCAATATCTACTAATCCGAATTCATCCACTTCCAGATAGTTTACCTTGAAACCCTGTTTTTCTAATTGTTTTGCACTATAAATAACAGGGAAATCCTCAATCTTTGATACAATAAGATGGTTTTTACCCTTCTTTTGTAGTGTATTCATCACACCTTTAATTGCCATATTACTGGATTCAGTACTTCCTGAGGTAAAAATAACTTCTTCTGAGTTTGCTTTAAGACTGTTAGCAATAACTTCACGGGCTTTTTGTAGGGATTCCCTGGCTTCTATGCCCTGGGAATATCCGAACTCCGAGGTAGCAACAGCATATATTTCAAAAAAATAGGGTTTCATGGCATCAAGAACCCTTTCGTCCAGCCGAGTGGCTGAAGCATTGTCCATATAAATATTATTTTTTTCTAACATAAAAATCTCCTTAAATAAAAAGATTTATCGAAGATTTTCTCGCTTCCTGAATATAAGTTCCGACTGCCCCACATTCGGTAATTAAATCTTCTCTTAAATCTTCCTTTTTAATTCCCATTATTTCCATGGTCATGTCGCAGGCTATAATTTTTCCTCCTAATTCTCTAAAATCTTTTAACAGTCGCTCCAGAGAGGAAGCATTGGCTTTTGCCATTCTTTTATTTATCATCCATTTGCCTAAACCCATCATATGCATTTTTGAAAGAGGACCTTTATTCAAACCTCCCTTTACCAGCCGTTGTAATCCCCAAAAAGTGAAATATAAAGAGGCTTCCATTCCCATGGAAAGAGCTCCATTGGCAATAATGATTGCACTGTAAATCTTATCCATATCTCCGCTATGAACTACTATGGTTAATTTCTCATCCATAACTAGAACCTCCTATACCCGGATGGTAATCTTCCATTCTCCATTATTTTCTTTAATGTTAACCAATTCCAAACCCAAAGCTTTTACTGCCATTGGAATTTCTTTTTTCGATGTCGGATGTGTTCCCCTTACTTCGACAATGTCTCCGGGGGAAGCTTTGCGAATTGCTTTCCTGGTTTCAACCAATGGTACTGGGCAGGTTTCACCACGACAGTCAACTTCAATTTTTGACATCTTGTTTATACCTCCTGACTTTAAGCTATCAAATTCATAACTTTTTAATGACCAGCTAACCATTAATTTAATCAATTTCTTCTAATTTTATTCTATCATTTTAACTCTTTTTTTTAAAAACTTCACAAGATAATCTTCTCGTATTAAATACCATCCAGTTCCAGTGGAGAATTAAATGAATCAGAATTAGAATGAGCATGGCAAAACTAGCCCATTCATGCCATAGGCGAATCTTTCCCATTGGCAGGATAAAATACAGGTTTGCCATACCTAAATTAACGATTAATAAACGCCACATGATAAGACCGGTAATCCCGGTAATTAAAAAAGCAATGAATAGTAAAATATCAACAAAGTAATTTATTTTTTGCCTCATCATTTTGGCCTTTGAATTTTATGCAATAATTTTAATCGAAAAAACTCTCTTCCAAATCACCTTCATTACTGTATCCCCTGCTTTCCCAGAATCCGCGATAATCTTCATCATCCGATAGCTCTATTTGGGTTACCCATTTAATCCATTTATATCCCCATTTACTCTCAGCAACCAACTGGAATGGAAAACCTCTTATAGCAGGCAGGGTGACCTCATTCATTTTATATGCTAGAAGAATGTCATTTTCGAGTATATATTCCACCGGGAATGAAGTAGTATATCCATCATAAGCATGAAATATAACTGTTTTTGCTTCTGGTGTAACATTTTCGATACCGATGAGTTCACTGAGCAGGATTCCTTCCCACAAAATCCTTGCATCCCAACCTTCTACACAATGCAGGGTTACAACTTTTTTATAAGACTCAAATTTTTCCAGGGTATCAAGATATTTGAAATTTTTTGGTTCTTTTACCAATCCAAAAATTTCTAACTCATACTCATCAACATTTACTTCTTGAGGGCCCCTAATAGAGTTTTCCCGGAAATCAACAATCGATGACAGGTCTTCTCCCTGATACTCACGTATTTCAACTGAAGTTAACGGTTGGGACTGTTCCTTTTTCAAAGTTTCGCCATGTCCTCCGAATCCAAGAATATTCATCACTATTAATAAAAATAACAAAGTAAATAATAAGTCAAAACTTAGCCATTTTTTACCAGTAAAAAGATATTTCATATTCTCTTTCCTCCTGCTTAAATATTTATTCACTTACCATCTCAGCGATGGCTGGGGAAGAACTTAACCCAGGTGATTCGATACCTGCCAAATTAATAAATCCTCTAACATTTTTTGATAATTCAATAATAAAATCACTTTTTTCTTTAATATTGGCTCTCAAACCTGCAAAAGAAATCACTACATCCTGTTGAGGAAGATAAGGCAATTTTCCCCCACCATCAATTAGAACGGACTGAGAGAAAAATACCCTTATATTATCCAAATAGTTCATTCTACTTCTGCTTGCTTTATACTCTTATTCAGAAACAATAACCCTCCCAGTCATATTAGGATGAAATCCACAGAAATAAGGATATACCCCGGGTTCAGTGAAGGTATAGGAGTATTCCTGATCGGTTTGTAATTCAGGGCTTTTGAAAATCTCTCCGGTGTTATCATCTCCGGTTATGCCGCTGGTAACAATATGAGGGGCAATATCAAGATTGATCCAGGTTACTGTGGTACCGGGAGAAACTTCAATTGCAACAGGAATGAACAGGTACTCATAGATACTCACTTCTGCTTCTTTTTCTTCAATCACAACAGTTTCCATTGGCGTTATTACCGACCAAAGAGGGTATCCCAGTTCATTGCGCAGATTCAAGGTGCCCTCCGTAGATACAATTTCCGTGGCAATGACAACAGGCAATCCTCCCATTTCTATGCGTGATCCGGTTATCTCTACAGTATCGCCTTGCTGAATATCAAAATCCTGATATTCTAAGTACCAGCTGGGACCCAGATGAACTTCGATTTGACTCCCTTCCAAATTAACGATAAGTTCCACTCCTTCGTCCATATCGGTCATGGGAATAAAACGATCAATCCTGATTACTTCGGCTTCAAATATTTCCACGGTTTCCGGGTTGAATTGCATACCATAGGGTGTATCTATTCCCCAGCCTCCTTGCGGACTCTGAGAATATGGGGAGTAGACATGGCTACTGCCAGGGTAAGTCTGGGGTGAGTAGCCGTAATATTGGTAAATTCCGGCACCCCATTCTCTATCTCCGATTGCAGGCCAATTATCTGGAGAGAAGGTTGGGGTTTCTCGAAGTCTTTCCAGTTCAACATCCAGGATAAATATTCCTAAGGTAGGTTTGGGAGTAAGACTTTCCCAGGGAACTGCAAATAGGTCAGTGCCAAACCCCAGAAAACCGCAACAGGACAACACGGCAAAGAGAGTTTGTCCGGTTTCGGTATCGACGATCAGGTCCTCTATATTGCCTAATTGTTCTCCGTTGGGGTGTTGCACAGCCGAACCAATTATATCGGAAGAACGGAAGGCAAACGGGTTTCGGTCTTCTTCAGCTGCCCTGATAATTTCTCCTTCTGCCTGTCCGTCGGATGGATCATCCTGCATGGCAAAAGATGGGATAGCTCCTGATAATAGGAATGCCAGTATAACTGCCATAGTCAATACTATGATTGATTTTGTTTTAACTTTAACTAACTTCATCTTTCTCCTCCTTATTCTTTAAAAAAGTACCCGTACTCGGGTCCAATTATTCTGCAAGTTTACTTATTCAAATGATTCTATGTATCATGTTCTTATTCGAATCACCTCCTATTCTTTCGAGATTGAAAATTGAAGTTGCGATATCATTATTTTATAATGAAACTCTTATAGTATCATTATAAAATAATGAGTATCAAAATGTCAAGAAAACAAATTTTCTTGCCAAAAAGTACTCTAAATGTTGTAATTATCGCGGTACAACCTCCTATATATTGGAAAAATAAAGACCTTTCCGGTATATAGGAGGATAAGGAGATATTAAACATGTGAGCAGAAAAAGGCGGTAATGATTCTAATGCAGTGAGTGTTTTAATAAAAGACAAAACTATTAGGTTAGAAAACCATTATAATACTGAATATGAGTGGTCAGATCTTGACAGGCTGAGCTTTACTTTTTTTCAAATACAATATTCAACACTTTCAAATTTATTACGAAATCAACAGTCCATACACCTTTGAAGTTACTGGGATATTAATGTTATGCTCTTTTGCCATACGAACTAAAGTACCTCCGAATATGTCCCCTTCATTTTTTTCCTTCCCTTTCTCATAATCTCGCTGGAAAGAGGTTTTGGTTTCACCAGGAAAATTCTGAGCCTTTTGGATAGTTTCATCTACTATATTTTCTCTTAGCTCTACATTGTTTGCCTTCCCAACTGAAACAACTTCATTCATAATATCCTCAGTCATTTTCTTTAATCTTTGATCTTTCAGCACTCCCCCAATTGTTTTCTCAGAATAAGCAGTCATCAGGCTAAAAGCAGCAATAAATATGTATTTCTCCCATATTGCCGGATATGGATTATCGTACCAGCTAAACCTGATTTTCATTTCTTCTAAAAAATTCATCATGAGCTTATAATCATAGTTCAATCGTTTTGGATCTTTGCCGAATACTATATGTCCTTCAGGACCTGTCTGTCTTATAATACCTGGCTTTTCAATGCTGGAAGACACATAAACTGCAGCAGGGCAAATAACTGCCTCTTTTAAGTTTTTTCTGATTCGTTCATATATATCAACCCCATTAAGCAATGGCAATATTACAGTTTCAGAAGATACCTTTTTTGAAATTAAAGCAACAACATTGTCTAAATCATAGCCTTTTACACACAGCAGATATAAATCCGGTATCGGAATATTTTTAACATTATCTGTAGCAATATTTGGGAAACATTGCAACTCATCGCTGTCAGTTATTAACTTTAATCCCTGCTGCTGAACAGTTTTTAGATGTTCTCCACGGCCGATAAAATAAACTTCCATATCACTTAGATTATCAGAATTGATTTTTTGGGCTATTCTGCCACCAAAATATCCGCCAACACCGCCAATACCATATACGCATACATTTTTAATTTTTTTAGGCATTTTTCTCCACCCCCCCCATCTGGTTTTTTTGGTCAATCCACTATTACCATTATAATCATATTATTAATACTAAGCTAACTTATATATTACTATATCACTGGTTTAAATATTAGAAAATTTTTTAATCAAATGCTATTTATTAATGCTTAGGTTTAACATATACAGTACAAATTAACGGTCCATTCATGTCTTTAACCCGAAATAAATAGTTTTCAACTTCAATTTCTGGTTTTTGTTCCTCATTCGGCACATAACCTAGACTATCAATTATAAAACCACTCAGGGTATTATTCTCATCTGTATCAATATTTATACTGAGAAACTCTAACAAATCTTTCATTTTTATTCTTCCATCAATAATATACCCACCTCCGGCAGACTTTTGTATCATATCTACATATGGTGTCTCAATATCACCTACAATTTCTTCCAGAATATCGGTCATAGTAATAATTCCAGATGTACCGCCATATTCATCTACTACTACTGCTAGATAATTTTTGTGCTCCTTCATTTCACTGAAAAGATTTACTAGTAAGTGGGATTCAGGTACAAAAAATGGGACACGCATAATATCTCTTACTCTTGGCAAAGGTGCTTTTGTATCTTCTTCTGGATACATAGAAATAAAATCCTTGCTATATACCACTCCTACTATTCTATCGATATTCTCTTCAAAAACCGGAAATTTACCATGGGAGGTTTCCTTCATCAGTTTAACTACATCCATAAACGAAGCCTCAACAGGGATT
>CAZAJW010000217.1:0-4117 GCA_964485485.1 uncultured Atribacterota bacterium
TGATGGGCTTTGCTGGCAATATATTATTGAGAAAGATAAAATTAAGCCGGAATTTGTGGTAATTACAGAACCATCATCCTGTAATATATATCGAGGCCAGAGAGGAAGAATGGAAATTAAGGTAACTACTCATGGGATAAGCTGCCATGGTTCGGCGCCAGAGAGAGGAGATAATGCTATCTATAAAATGGCACCAATTATAAATGAATTAAAAGCGTTACACGAAGATTTAATGGACAATAATTTTCTGGGCAAAGGGAGCTTAACGGTTTCCGAAATATTCTTTAGTTCCCCTTCCAGATGTGCGGTTGCCGATAAATGTACAATTTCTATTGATAGAAGATTGACAGATGGTGAAACCTGGGAGTATGCATTGCAACAAATAAAGGACTTGCCGTCAGTTAAGTCCGTCAAAGCAACTGTGGAAATCTATGATTATTCCAAACCTTCCTATACAGGTCTGGTTTATCCAACTCAAAGTTATTTCCCCACCTGGGTTTTGAAGGAGGATCATCCGGCCTGTCAAACATTAGTAGAGGCATACCAAGGACTATTTAAAGAAAAGCCCTTGGTAGACAAGTGGACTTTTTCTACCAACGGCGTATCTATTATGGGGAGATATGGTATCCCCTGTATTGGTTTTGGACCTGGACATGAAGATCAGGCACATGCTCCGAATGAAAAGACCTGGAAAAGTGAGCTGGTCAAAGCGGCTGCCATGTATTCAGTAATACCCATGATTTATATCAATCGTTATATCAATAAATCGGATGAAAGATAAAGGAGGATACACATGCAAACATTATTTAAAGGAAAACATTTTGTCACCCTTCAGGATTGGACAAAAGAAGAAATAGATACATTACTTGAAGTATCTTTTGATTTAAAGAAAAAGTTTGCAATGGGGATACCTACAGCCTATCTGCCATACAAAACAATATTTTTGATGTTTTTTGAACAATCTACCAGAACCAGGAATTCCATGGAAGCAGGCATTGCACAATTAGGTGGTCATGGTAATTTCCTGGATACCAGTACTATGCAAGTATCACATGGAGAAGTAGCCAAGGATACTGCAATTATCTTATCAAGATTTGGTCACGGAATAGCTTGTAGGAATTGTTTTTGGGAAACAGGGAATAAATACCTAAGAGAAATGGAAAGATGGGCTACAGTGCCAATTATGAATTTACAATGTGATTTATACCATCCCATGCAAGGCATTGCTGATTTAATGACCATTAAAGAAAAAGTTGGAGATATAAGACGTACTAAGGTATCGGTTATCTGGGCTTATGCAACCAGTCATAAAAAACCAATTTCAGTTCCACTTACTCAAATATTATTATTCCCTAGATACGGAATAGATGTGACTCTTGCCTATCCAGAAGGATACGATTTACCGGACTGGGCTATTCAACAGGCAAAGGAGAATGCAGAAAAGCATGGTGGAACTTTTACCATTACCCACCATATGGAAGAAGCATATAAAGATGCAGATGTAGTCATACCGAAAAATTGGGGAAGTTGGGTTACCAGTCAAAGTAATGAAGTCATTGATGATTTACTCGAATCATGTAAAGAATGGAAATGTACAGAGGAGATGATTAAACTTGCTAACAAAGATGTTATGTACATGCATGCCCTTCCGGCAGATAGGGGGAATGAGGTTGAGGATTCGGTTATTGATGGTCCTCATTCTATTATCTATGACGAAGCGGAGAATAGATTGCATACCGCTAAGGCAGTGATGACTTTAACAATGGGTGGAAAGTAGAACAGGATAAAAAATGAACTATGTTTACAGACTGAAATGTTTACTATGCGGAACAGCCTATCATGCTGATAAGGTCGAGTATCATTGTCCCAAATGTGGAGATGAAGGTACTTTAGAAGTTATTTATGACTATTCTGTGATAAAAAAAGATTTTAATAATAACACTTTTAAAAAGAATAAGAACTTATCCATGTGGAGGTATTTACCTCTGTTGCCTGTGGATCAATCCAGTCAACCAGGACCTTTAAAGGTAGGATGGACTCCCTTGTATGAAGCAATAAGAATTAGAGATGATCTGGAAATGCCAAATCTATGGATTAAGGATGACGGCAGAAACCCAACTGTTTCTCTAAAGGACAGGCCTTCGGCTATTGCTGTAGTAAAAGCTCAAGAATCTGGTGAAAAAATCGTGACCTGTGCTTCCACCGGCAACGCAGCATCTTCACTTGCCTGTGCTGCAGCTTCTGTAGGTCTAAAAAGTTATATTTTTGTTCCCCAAAGTGCTCCGATTGCCAAGATTGTTCAATTGCTGGTATTCGACTCAACCGTATTTGCTGTTAGAGGGAATTATGATCAGGTCTTTGACTTATCAATTAAAGCAAGCAGGGAATTTGGATGGTATAAATTGTATATGGATAGATATTAAAAATGTTGAGATTTTTACCAGATATTATCAATAGTGTACTTTAATAGTTTTTAAAATGATTTTAAGGAGTATAAAAATGATTGATTTAACCATAAATCAAGAACAACTTGAGAAAACCGTAAAAAGGGCAAGGGAAAAGAATATCATTATTCCCACTTTTAAGCAGATGAAAAATCCTGAACTTATCCCCAACGCAATTAAAAAAAAGTTAAAGAATATTGGCTTGTGGGATATCAATTCTTATAATCTATTTCGGATTACCTGGAAAAATCAACCGGTAAAAAAAGGTGGGCTCTTTGGCGGAGTTAATTTTTTAGAAATACCTCCTGAATTAACCGGTGTCAAAGCTAGAGTTATTGGTCTGGTAGGTAAATGGTTTCCCACCGGAGCTCATAAAGTAGGAGCTACTTTTGGTTGTCTGGTTCCTCGATTAATTACCGGTCAATTTGATCCTACTTCACAAAAAGCCGTATGGCCTTCTACCGGGAATTACTGTCGTGGAGGTGCTTATGATGCTGATTTACTCTCCTGTGAATCCATTGCCATCCTTCCGGAGGGAATGAGCAGAGAACGATTTGATTGGCTATCCAATGTAGCCGGAGAGGTAATAGCGACCCCAGGTAGTGAGAGTAATGTAAAAGAGATATTTGATAAGTCCTGGGAACTAAAAAAGACCAGAGATAATGTGGTGGTCTTTAATCAGTTTGATGAATTTGGTAATTACCTCTGGCACTATGATGTAACTGGACAGGCTATAGAAGAGGTTTTATCCCAGATTATGAGCTCAAAAGAAAATTATGCCGGGGTAGTTCTGACTACTGGTTCGGCCGGTACGTTAGGTTGTGGGGATTATTTGAAAGAAAAGTTTCCAATGAGTAAAATTGCCGCCGGTGAAGCGTTGCAGTGTCCGACACTTTTAGCAAGTGGTTATGGTGCTCATCGAATTGAAGGAATAGGAGACAAGCACGTTCCCTGGATTCATAATACAAAAAACACCGATATGGTTATAGGAGTAGACGATAATAATACGATGGGGCTCATTCGTTTATTTAATGAATCAATTGGCCAGAAATATTTAATAAAGAAAGGTGTTTCTAAAGATATAATCGAGCAATTACCTCTATTAGGAATTTCCAGTGTAGCTAATTTAATAATGGCCATAAAATTTGCTAAATACTATGAATTGACCGAAAAAGATATTGTCTTTACCGTTTTTACTGATTCTATGGAACTATATGGCTCAAGAATGAAGGAGTTAGAAGAAGAGTTTGGTCCTTATAATGATACAGATGCAGCAATTGATTATCACCGTAATATTAAGGCATTATCTACCGATTATACGAAAGAGTTAAACTATTATGATAGGAAAAGAATTCATAATTTAAAATATTTTACCTGGATAGAACAACAGAGCAAAGAATTAGATGAGCTGAATGCACAGTGGTATGATTACGAAAACTATTGGGGTCGTATTCATAAACAAATCGATGAAATCGATAAATTAATTGCCGAATTTAATAAAAAAACGGGTCTACTTAAATAAAAAAGATAAATTAGAGGGAATGAAAATGAGTAAAAGATATTTAATTGCTTTAGGTGGCAATGCAATTAAGCAAGCAAATGATGTTGGTTCTTCAGAAGAACAATTTAAAAACTGCTGGAAAACTACACAATATATATCAAAGATTGTTGAA
>CAZAJW010000218.1:0-3549 GCA_964485485.1 uncultured Atribacterota bacterium
GGGCGGACAGGCAACAATGGCAAAACCTCTTTTCTGGGCAATGCCTTTCAGGTTGTAGTGGGCACCATTTACAATAATGGGAATATCATTATTAAAATCATCCCAGCCAAGGTTAATAAAAAGATTTTTAAAATCAAATTCTTTAATATATTTGGAGAATTGCTTTTTACCTATCATTTCACAATCCCCATTGAACAAATAATCCTTGGTTCTTTATTAGTGCTATCTTCTTCATGTTTAATACTAAGTTTTCCTTCTTCTCTTAGAGAAACAACTATTTGAGCCAGGGTATAATCAGAAACTCCTAATTTTAATTGACGATTGAGAGCATCTCGGGCATATTCCTTTAACGGATAGCGATAAATATCTTCCACACTGAACTTTAGTTCTTCTGTAACAAATAAGGTACCTCTATTCTCTTCTATATATCGAAATAACCTCATGTAAGTTCTGTATCTGGCACTATTCTTTTTGCCTAGTTGTCCTCCAATTTCTTTTTCAACTTTTTTAATATATTCAATTGCTTTTGATACAAGTTCATGATGGCATTCCATTTTTGGCATAGGCTTTTCATTAGGTTCACATTTCAATGCTCTTAATATAGCAAACTGGGACTGGGTAATGATATTTGCCTCTGTATCAACCCAAGTAAGCATATCATTCTCTTGATCAGTTTTAGAATAAACAATTGCCCCAGTTGTATCTGATACATCTTTTTGTTTTTTTGATGAATAAATAACATTTGGTAGATCAGGGATAATCTTTTTTAATTTTGGATTTTTTTCTATTGCATTTTGCCATATTTGGAAAGCATAAGATGCCAGATCAACTTCACTATCTTCCTCATCATCTAAAATCCCAGCCTTTTCATTATATAAATCTCTGATATTAACAGGATCTCCTTCAAAGAAGACTTCATCTGAACCAATCGTTTCAGCATTCTCCTGAATCCTATGTTGCAAGCGTTTCCTTAATCTCAATATCTTTTCCAAGCCATCTTCAGGTAAAAATGAGCAACATAGAATTTCCTTAGATTTTTGACCTATTCTATCTACTCGGCCAGCACGTTGGATTAACCGGATAATTGCCCACGGTAGATCATAATTAACTACAATATGTGCATCCTGAAGGTTTTGGCCTTCACTGAGAACATCCGTAGATACCAAAACTCTTATTTCTTCTGAAGGAGGGACCATTTCTCTTTTCCCATTACTTTCCGGACTAAACTTATTGGCAATAGCAGTAGGTTCTTCTGACGACCCTGTAACATAGCATAATCTCTTAATCTTACCCTTTATATTTTTATAAATATAATCAACAGTATCTGAATATTGGCTAAATATTAATATCTTTTGGTCTGGATGAATATTATTGCAAAGATTTATCAAGGCAGATAATTTCCGGTCATCTTCTGGTTCCCATTTTTGATTAATATTGAGAATTTTTAGTAATAATTCATTGTCATTTTCCAAATCCTCTTTTAATGTATCAGTAAAAAATTCACTTCTAATCCAATCGTATTGGCGAGGATGTCTTTCTAACAAATTTGAATATACTTGTTCTACTTGAGAGGTATATTCTTCTTTAGTATTCATAATATTGCTACTGGTATCACCATTGTCATTTTCTTCATCAGAAAATAGATAATCATCAATTTCAGCTGTTTCTTGTTTTCCAATAGGCAAAGGTTTTTTATTGTCAAGTGCATATAGAAAAAGGAAATTCCGGAATAACTGTCTACTAACTGATAACAAGAAAGAGTACCCGCTACTTTCTAATCTTTTAAATAAATTAGTACGAGCAAATCCTTTTAACTGGATTCCTGCCCTACCTAAGTTTTTTAATATCATTTCTTCTGATAGTTGAGGTTGAATTTCAGGATTAATTTTTATGTAGACATCTTGCCCTAATCCATATCTAGGAAATCTCATTCCATCAATTAAATCCACTACTTGTTGAGAATAAAGTTTAACATATTGATCTTTTGTATCTTCCTGTTTAAAAGAAAATTCTACTCTTTTTGGAATTCTTTCCGGGAAAAAATGCTTAGAACCGTCTGGAAATTTAAGATATAAACGTCCTGTATCTTTATCTTTTAAACCATAATTATCCCTAATAAAACTCCTAGTTCTCCTAACTAAGAATAGGCGCATCAATTCATTCCAATCATCTGAATATGGGCTTTTTTCAAATGCAGTAATTGTGTTTTCTTTGGTTTGGTGTTGGAGTGTAAATTGAGTAATACCACCAATACTTTTGATATACTTTTCAGGTCTAACACCTAAATTGCTCTCTTCATCTATAAATAATCTAATCTGATTGGCTAAATCAGAGTAATTTTTGTTATAAGGAGTTGCAGTTAATAAAATAACTTTACTTGCGTTTAATTGAATATATTCATGGATTGCTCTATATCGTTTTCCCTCACGGTTACGCAGATTATGACTTTCATCAATAATAACAAGCCGGTACCTTCTCTCATTTCCGAGTCTTGTCTGAGCTTGAGTAATAGACATAACCTTTGCCCGTAATTGATATTTATGGACATAATCTCTCCACATCTCCACTAAATTTTTAGGACAAATAATGAGCGTTTCAAGGAAGAAATCATCTTCAAAGATTTTAGCAACAGCTGTAGCAGTGATAGTTTTGCCCAAGCCAACTACATCACCAATAATAACTCCACCTTTTTTATTAAGATGATGTGCTGCTACTTTAACTGCATTGGCTTGAAATTCTAATAATTCTTTTTCAAACCTTTTGGATAACGAGTATTCTGATACGCCAGCCCGTGCTTCGCTAGAAAGATGATAAGCAGTTTTTAAATAAATATAATATGGGGGTATTTCTGTTTCAGATGCCCAGCTTTCATCAAGAATATCAATTAATTCGGCAGTAATATCAATTGACCAGTGATTATCCCATCTGTCTTGGAACCATTTTGATAATTTTAAAGCAGCATCCTGTTCCACTACATCAACGTTTAATTCACCCTGTTGGGATATTCCAGAGAAGGTTAAATTACTACTGCCAACAAATCCAATGGTGGGGCAATTATAATCATCACGATAAATGAGATAGAGCTTAGCATGCAAAGGATATTGTAAATGTAACTTTACTTTAACTTTCCCTTCTTTTAATTGTCTTGATAATTGTCTTAAAGCAAACTCATCTTTGTTGTTCGGAGTTCCTATTGTTAGCTGCTCTCTTAACTCCATTGCTAGTTTTTTCTTGCAGGCATTTGCTTGAGCATTATCAATTGTTTTATTTTCGGTTGAAAAAGATTCTTCCAGGATTTCAATAGGCAAACGCTGCATTCCAATAAGTAAACGGCAATAGTATTTATTATTATTTTCTGAAGTATCAGAAGGGGGGTTGTGGGAGAGGGATGAACCAGATAATCTATTAACCTGATCGTAAAGTTCTTTCCATCCTCTTAGATTAAAATAACCTATACAAAAATCAGCACGAGTTGCTTGGGTTAAGGTTCTATTCAAACCCTCTTTTAACTTATTCTCAATATTGTCAAATATGGTTGGCATAATATAA
>CAZAJW010000219.1:0-5653 GCA_964485485.1 uncultured Atribacterota bacterium
AATTGAGAAGATTTACCTTAATGATTTGGATATAATGCCCTGCCAGGCATGTAAAAAGCACCCAGCACCAGATTATTGTTTTTACCATGATGGAATGGATAAAATTTATGATGTACTTGAAAATGCTGATGCCCTGGTTATTGGTACACCAGCCTATTTTGCCTCGTTCAGTGCCCAGCTCAAGCTAATGATAGATAGATCAAATTGTCTCGCAGAGATGATTACCCAGCCAAACGGTAAATTGATCTTTAAACCAAGGATTAAGAAAAAAAAGAAAGCTATTTTTATCTGGGTGGCTAATGTTTCAAAAAGTCCAGAACATGCCTTGGAACCTGTAAGGATTTGGTGTAAATATTTTGCCAATATTGAATTAATAGAAACCTTAATTGTTCTAAAATCTGATTCAGGAGAAGGCGCAAGAAATAACACAGCACTTAGAAATAAAGCTTTCAATCTTGGTAAATATTTGGTAACTCAATAAAAAAAATAAGTTTATCTTTAGATTTATGGCGTAATTTTATAATTAATATTTATACTTGTTTCTGATTAATTATGTCTTTTAATACTTTGGGTAGTTTGCTATAATAAAGTTAATAAAAAGACTAGTTATATTATATAAATATAATTATTTAAATTAAGAATTCATTATATAAAAAATAACTCCAGATGATGAATTGCCAATCAATATTTCTTAGTAATTGTATGACAATAATGAAGAATTATTTATTATAGATTGCAGTGGAATAATGTTCTAATTTTTATCTTCTTTACTTTTAATTAAAATTCTTACAATCATCATTCTACTGGCGTGGATATTGGCAATGAAGGGAGGCGATAGACCAGGATAATAAGTAATGGTTAAGTTAATTATTTGAATTAAAATGATTAAGGGGGTTATTATATCAAAATGAATTCAATGAAAAGTTATTTAATTTTCTTACTTCTGACTATCTTGTTATTATTCTCAGCAACATCTGTTATGGCACAACCGGTACAAATTACTTTCTGGCATGCAATGAGTGGTTCACGTCTTGGTGTATTAGAATCAATCATTAATAGTTTTAATGAAGCAAATCCAGATTATGAAGTCGTTCCACTGTTTACAGGTTCATATGCTGAAACATTAACCAAATATATTGCAGCTTATCCAAGTGGAACAGGCCCGAATATAGTCCAGGTATATGAAGTCGGAACCCAAACTATGATTGACAGTGGTGCAATTACTCCTGTTTATGAAATTCCTGGAATGCTGGGAGAAACATGGGATTGGGCTCAATATGTTATCCCTATTACGAACTACTATTCAGTTGACGGGAATCTTTGGTCTATGCCTTTTAATTCATCTACTGCTATGCTTTACTATAACAAAGATCTTTTTGAAGCCGCAGGCCTTAATCCAAACAAACCTCCCACAACATGGGAAGAGATGGAAGAGTATGGAGAACAATTTTTAGAAAGTGGCGTAGTCGATCATGTCTATTCCACAGGTTGGCCTGATTGGATTTTTGAGCAAGCACTTTCTATTCACAACCATCTTTATGCAGATAATGACAATGGACGTTCTGGTTTGGCAACAAAGGTAGTGTTTAATGATGATTTTGGTCAAATGGTATTTGACACCTGGACAAGATTGCATGATAAGGGAATTTATATATTTGGTGGGTCAGAGTATGCACCAAATAGCGCATTTAACTCCGGTCAAATTGCTATGCTTATTCAATCAACTTCTTCCCTCGCTGGTATCATCAATGCAGCTGATTTTAAAGTAGGAACCAGTTTTTATCCGCGTTTTGAAGGATACCCTGTAGGGAATTCTGTTATCGGAGGAGGAAGTCTCTGGGTTACTAAAGGCCAAAGTGATGAAGAACTTCGAGCTGTTTGGGAATTCTTTAAATACTTAAGTCGGGAAGATGTTGCCATTCAATGGCATAAAGGAACTGGATATTTCCCGGTGAGCCTGGGAGCCCTTAAGACATTATTGGATGAAGGATGGTTCTCACAAGACCAAGCATACTTAACTGCTTTCTTACAGATACTATCTGGAAGAAGAGATACTGCAGCGGCTACCGGAGTCCGCTTAGGGCCTTTTGTGGCAATGAGAGAAGACCTGGTTTCAAGTCTGGAAAAAGCCCTTGCCGGACAACTAGCGCCGGAAGACGCCTTAAATGAAGCCGAAGAAAAGATGAATCAAAAACTTCAGGACTATCTGGAATTGTATGGACAATAACATTGATTATATTATAATATGAAACTATAGGGGCAAGTATAATAATGCTTGCTCCTATAGTTATTGATTGCTAATGTGTTCAAAAATTAAGGAGAAGGAATGAACGAAGACAAATTTCCAGGACACAAATTTTTACCCTATGTACTCATTGCTCCATCACTGATTGTAATTTTTGTTTTTTTGATCATTCCATTTGCCCAGAGCATACGTGAATCTTTTTATACATCAACACCCTTTGGCACTCATTCTATATTTGTAGGATTAAGAAATTATGTTCGTTTATTCACTTCAGTAGATTATAGAAGTAGCGTATTTACTACTCTTAAATTTTCTGCTTTTGTAATTATTGTAGGTCTATCTATTTCACTCGGAATTGCTCAATTACTCAATCAAAAAATTAAGGGTGTTGGGTTTTACCAAATTGCTCTTATTTGGACGTATGCTCTCTCTCCTACAGTAGCTGGAGTCATTTGGGCCTCCATGTTTGCACCGGCAACCGGTCTTATTCCTTATCTTATTTCACAGTTGTCTGGATATTCCCTAAATTGGATGACTAATGGTAATCTAGCCTTGTTAATAGTAGCAGCTGCTGCTACTTGGAAGATGCTAGGCTATAATATTATTTTCTTCCTGGCTGGATTGCAAAATGTACCGGATGAATTTTTAGAAGCTGCAGAGATAGATGGCGCTAGTTCCTGGAAGGCATTCTGGAAGATCACTTTTCCCTTGTTATCACCAACTACTAGTTTTTTATTATTTGTAAATATGCTTTATGCCTTTTTCCAGGTTTTTGGCCTGATAGACATTATGACCAAAGGCGGACCGGGAAATTCAACAGAACTTTTAGTATACAAGTTGTATCGTGATGGTTTTATTCATCTAAATACCGGTTTTGCTTCTGCCCAATCTTTTGTAATATTTTTTGTAATTTCAATAGTAGCAATTTTTCAATTGAGAATAGCTACACGAAAATCAATTTATTCACGCTGAGGTATTGTTTATGCCAAAGATAACAAGTAAAACTAAAAGTCACATTACCATCCATTTGATATTAATTATATTGGTAATTACGCTTGCTTTTCCCGTGTATTTTGCTATTGTAACCAGTACTTTAAGTTTTCAGGAATCCTATCAGTATCCACCAAAACTATTACCTGGTGATCAATTTTTGAATAATCTGAATGAAGCATGGGAAAGAATTAATATGGGACGTCTCTTTTTTAACAGTACATTTATGTCAGTAGTAGTGGCAATCGTAAAGACTATTTTGGCATTATTAGCTGCCTTTGCATATACCCATTTTAAATTCCCTGGGCAAGGTTTACTTTTCTCAATCTGTATGATTACTCAGATGCTGCCTTTGCCGGTACGTATAATACCAACTTATCAGTTAATGGCTGGTTTTAATTGGATAAATTCTTATTATGCCTTAATGGTTCCGTTCTTTGCCAGTACCACAGGACTGATTCTTTTTAGACAATTTTATTTAACTGTTCCTCGAGATTTACCAGATGCTGCTCGTGTTGATGGAGCAACTCCTATGCGCTATTTCATGCAGATTTTAGTCCCGATTTCAAAAACAAATATTGCAGCATTGTTTGTTATTGAATTCATTTTTATGTGGAGTCAGTATTTATGGCCATTAATCGTTACAACTACTCAGGATATGCGTGTAATACAAATTGGAATTAAAATGCTCTTAGCCAGTGAACAGATTGCTCCGGAGTGGAATGTGATTATGGCTGCTACTGTCATTGCTATGTTGCCACCATTAATAGTATTGCTAGTTTTTAGACGAAGCTTCGTACAGGGTATTGCCATGCAAACCGCTAAATAAAAGTATTCAAACAAAAAATAGATAAACCAGTTTACCCGCAAATTTTATTGATAATCTCTTCAAATTTTTTATGTATTTCGAATCTTTTTACTTTTAGTGTTTCGGTCAATTCCCCTGTTTCCACGCTAAATTCTTGTGTGCATAGAGCTAATCCCATGACTGTTTCATAAGGATTAAATCCATTCTCTCTAGAAATCAATCTTCTAACTTCTTGTTGGAAAAGGGAAATAGTTTTGGGGTCTTTAATAAAATCACTTATGTTCTCGATTTTATTTTTTTCTTTTTCCCAGAACGCTTTTAAAGAGTCAAAATTAGGAACAATCAACACTCCCAGGCGAGGTTTATCCTGTCCTACTACAACTGCCATATTGATAAGTTCACTTTCCAGTAATTTCTCTTCCAGGGGTTGTGGTTCCACATTTTCTCCACCTCTTAAAACTATAGTATCTTTTGACCTGCCTACAAGTTGTAAATATTTTCCGTTTTTTGTCTTTCTTCCCAAATCGCCGGTATTGAACCAGCCATCCTGGATAACCTCCGCTGTTTTCTGCTCGTTTTTATAATAACCCTTCATAACCATTGGTCCTCTGGTTAAAATGACACCGGTTTGGCCATCAGGCATTTCTTTTTCCAGGTTGTCTTTATCAACGATTTTTATTTCTGCCTCAGGCATAGCAGCCCCTACGGTAGACATAATCCGAGCATTGGGGTTTCTAGCCGATAAAACTGGTGAAGTTTCGGTAAGCCCATATCCTTCACAGACAAAAATTCCTGCTACATCAAAGAATTTATCTACATTTTCTGGCAAAGCCCCACCGCCGCTGATAGCAAATCTTAATTTTCCACCAGCAACTTCCCTGATTTTCTGGTAGACCAGCTTATCAGCCAGTTTGTATTGCCATCCCAATAAGGCCATAGTTTTTCTGGCTTTTCTTTTTTCTTCAGGAGTAAATTCCAATTTGTCAAAAAGTGGAAGGGTATTGTTTACAATTTTTTCTGCTGCTTTATACTTTAACCCCATTTTGAAAGACCAGTCAAATATTGTCTTTTGGATGGAACTTCCTCTTTTAGCCTTTACTAGAGCTCCTTGATATACACTTTCCCATATTCTTGGAACACTGGTCATTATAGTTGGCTGCTCTTCAGCTAGATCAGGAAGAAGGATTTGTTTAAAAGGTTTACTGTAAGCCGTTGAGGCGCCAACAGTTAGAGACAAGTATTCCGCGGTCCTTTCAAAGATATGCCAGGAAGGCAAAACAGACAAAAAGTGGTCATTCTCATTAATATCTTGAACAGGAGGCATTACTCGAATGTTATGAACAAAATTGGAATGAAATAGCATAACACCTTTGGGATCAGCCGTAGTTCCTGAGGTATAAATGATAGTTGCCAGATCATCTTCTTTGACATTATTAGCTATCTGTTCAAACTTATTATTTCCCTGTTTTAAAAGTTCCTGTCCCTTATGAGAGATATACTCAAAAGAATAGATTTTAAAAGAATTCTGCTGGTTAAAACTTTTGTCGATAGTAAATATTCTCTGCATCAGGGTTTCTTTGATAAAATCAGCAGGAAGCTTATCTTTTAAA
>CAZAJW010000220.1:0-3151 GCA_964485485.1 uncultured Atribacterota bacterium
ATTATATCTCCTTTTGATAAATATTTTTGAGGAACTTGTCTCTGCTCTTTTCTCTTCAAATCTCTTTAGGACTTCAGGTAAAAATATTTCAAACCATGAACACCCTCAAAGAAGGTGGTTTTTTGTGTCTTTAAAAACAAGAAGAGTATGTCAAGTTTATGTCATACTCTTCTTGTTTTTTACTGAATTATTTATTATTCATTATAAAATTAAAGTTTATAACCATATAAATTTAATGGCAAAAAGGATGCCTAAAATATATATCAAGCCATGTACTTCTTTGCCTTTTCCGCTGAGCAGCTTAATTAAAGGATAAGTAATAAAACCAAGAGCAATTCCGTTAGCAATGGAATAAGTTAAAGGAATGGCAATTAGACAGACAAAAGCCGGCAACGCTTCCGAGAAATCATCCCATTTAATGCTTAGGATATTATGCATCATCATTGTGCCTACCACAATTAAGGCAGGTGCAGTAGCTGCTCCGGGAACAATTCCTACCAGCGGTCTTAAAAAGAGAGACAAGAAAAATAAAATAGCTACAACAATTCCCGTCAAACCGGTTCTTCCACCTTCAGAAACACCGGAGGCAGATTCAATATAGGTTGTTACCGTACTGGTACCAAATATAGCACCACCGGTTGTTCCAATGGCATCAGCTAATAAAGCCTTGCTGGCTTTTGGTAAATTGCCATCTTTGTCTAAATAACCTGCCTGGGTGCTGACCCCAACCAGAGTACCAGCGGTATCAAACAAATCTACAAAAAGGAAAGAAAAGATGACTGTAATTAAAGCTATATCCAGAGCGCCGGCAATATCCATTTTAAATAATACCTGGCTCCAATCACTAAACTGTGGAACTGCAAAAATACCTTCAAAGGGTGGTGTAACATTTATACCCGGTAAATATCCGATTAATGTTGCACCTAAGATTCCCCAGAGAATTGATCCTTTTACCTTCATAGTATGAAGAACTCCCATAATTATCAAGCCTGCTATTGCTACTAATCCATTACCGCTCACGACATTACCAATAGCGACCAAAGTTGCATCATCATTTACTACCAATCCGGCATTCTGCAAGCCAATAAATGCAATGAACAAACCAATACCCGCACTGATTGAAGCCTTTAGGCCCATAGGTATACAATTGATAATCATTTCCCTTACAGGTGTTACGCTGAGAATAATAAAGAGAACACCTTCCAGGAAAATAATTCCCAAAGCGACTTGCCAGCTAACACCCATACCTATGACCACCGAATAGGCAAAAAAAGCATTTAAGCCCATTCCTGATGCCAGGGCAAAAGGATAATTAGTTAATAAGGCCATACAAACAGTACCTAAAATAATTCCCATAATTGTAGCGATAAATACGCCATTCCAGGGCATGCCAGCATCACTTAAAATAGTGGGATTGACAAAAATAATATAGGCCATAGTCATGAATGTGGTAAAACCGGCGATAATTTCAGTTTTCGTATCTGTTCCATTTTCAGAAAGCTGAAATTTCTTTTCTAAAAAGTCTTGCATTTCTCTTCGCTCCTTTTCTTGTATTATTAATCAAAATTTATATTATAACGCCTTTTATTTTAATATTTTAATCTAAATTAATCAATCTTTTCTACAAATATTATTCTCCCATTTTCTAAAAATACGGCTCATCTCGTTATATGAATTTGAAAATTATAAACTATTTATACCTCTACCACCGTCCCTACGTTGCAGAAAAAGAACCGTTCTCCAAATTCATAGTATAATTGCATAGATGTCTCTAATCCGGTACAATGAGAAACGCCGATTCTTTCAATATCAAATTGTTTTAAAGCTTCAATGCTTTTTTCTCTCGTCTCTTTATCAGCAGGTCCTAGATGAGTACCTCCGATAATTGTGTGAATGTGTTCCTGTCCGGTCTTTTCAATTGCATAATTGATAATATTTATAATACCCGAATGAGAACAGCCTAAGATTATGAATAGACCTTTGGCAGTCTTTATAATTAGTGTTTGGTCATCTAGAATGCTATCTTGAACATATCCTTTTTTATCTTTAACTACTAATTTCTTATCACCCTGTTCAAATGAAGTTTGGCGAGGAATTTCTCCACTTAATATCATCCCGGGCACAATCTCTTTAGGTTCAGTATTGAAGACAAAATTAGCACCTTTGCTCTCTAATATTTCACGCCGAAATGGAATACCTATATTCCTTTCTACATTGCCTCTAAGACTGAAACTATTTTTAAAAAGCTCAGGATGGGAATAGACTGGAACTTTCCCGGTTTGTTGCAGCACAGCCAGCAGTCCACCGGTATGGTCATAATGGTGATGGCTGATAATAATACCCTTAATAACAGATAAATCTTTATGGAAATATTGTGCATTATTAATAATTGCCTTCCCCTGTCCTGTATCAAAAAGAAAATTTCCTTGATTAGTTTCCAAATAGACAGCCCAACCATGTTCGGCAATTGCACCGGCTTGACCATTTACATAATTTTCACAAAGAACAGTTGCTTTAATTCCCATTGTTAACCTTCCTTTCAAATTCATTTATTATAACTGAATAAACTTCTGGAAATCTTATGCTATATTTCGTATTATAATATTATTCTTGTTCAATTTCTATCATTAATTTAAAATGGAGATAATAAATGAAAATTATTGACCTGAGCCACATTATGCATCCTGCTATGCCAATATATCCGGGAGATGAACTACCCAATTTTAAAAAAGTTGCTACAATAGACAAAAATGGCTATAGAGAAACAAAGATTACCTTACATTCCCATACCGGAACCCATATTGATGCTCCCGCCCATATGTTAAAACACGGTAATTTTCTGGAAAATATAGAGATTAACAGCTTTTTTGGAAAGGCAATTATTCTGAATTTTGATAACCGTAAAAATCCATTAATTAATCTTGATGCACTATTATTGCACCAAGAAAAAATAAAAAAAGTTAACTTTGTTATTATCAAGACCGGATGGAGCAAATACTGGGGAGAAAATAAGTACTATGAAAACTATCCTTACTTAAGCAAAGAGGCTGCTGAATGGCTGTCCGAATTCAACCTAAAAGGTATTGGCATTGACGCTATCTCAATAGACAGATCAGATACAAATAATTTTATTGTTCATAAAATACTATTA
>CAZAJW010000221.1:0-3048 GCA_964485485.1 uncultured Atribacterota bacterium
TGCAGACTATGGATGCCCCTCTGGCTGGACTTGCAGCAGAAGCCCTTCCAGCGGAACTCTAAGCCCGGGACAATCCCAAAATATTAGTATTTCTATTACCTCCTCTGGCACTGCTTCAGATGGAACTTATACATTCTACTTTGATGTAGGAACCAGTGCAGGTGGTTATGACTTAGGATACAAGACATTTACCTACATAGTGGAAGCAGTTATTACCACCCACACCCTTTCTGTCAACTCTTCGGGTGCCTCATCTGTGTCTATTACCGGCAGTCCTTCCACTTACAGCGGAACAACCAATTATTCAAAGTATAGTATTAATTCTGGAACTTCTTTAAATCTCACTGCACCCTCAACAAAAGGAAGCTATACTTTCTCAAGCTGGTCAGGGACCGGTTGTTCAAGTTCCAATAGAACAATCACTGTTTCTATGACTGCTAATAGAACTTGTACGGCGAATTATACCTATACTGCCCCCTCTTGCTCCGGCAGTTTGTCTTGCGCAGACGAGACAGAAAGTTCCATTAAAATAAATTACAGTTTTTCAAACTGTGGAACTATAAAACTTTATAGAGGAAGTACCTATTTGAAGGATTTAAGTAGTGGCACCAAGTCCGGCTCTTATAACGATACCGGACTTTCCTCCGGCACCAGCTATACCTATTATTTAAAAGAGGGAAGTAGTCAAATCGCTTCAAAAACTTGTACTACGGATTATGGAAGTGCACCTACGGAAGACCCGGCGACTTGTACTGAATTTAATGTTTCACCAACAACAATTAATAAGGGAGAAAGTGTTAGTATTAAAGTATCTGGTCAAGATGATAATGGAATGAATAAAGTATGTTATATAGAATCTTCTGATTCCTCATGGAATTGTTATAGTTGTAGCGGAACCTCTTGCTCAAAAACTTGGTCTCGGCAATTAAACAATGCTGGAACTTACTACTTTTATGGTGGAGTAGAAGGTAAAAAGTCTAATGGAACTAACGAAAGTTTTAAATATTGTAAGAATAACAATTATATTTCCGTTACAGTTCAAAGCGGTTCCAATCCATCTGATGATATAAATGATTGTGCGATTTATGGAGTTTATGATGGAACCTCAATAGCGGTTGGCACTGCCCAACTTGGTGATCTGTTGGCTCAAAACCCTGAAGGAAATAGTTATAAAAATTATTGGTGCAAGGTGGGAACTAATTGTACGGTTGACGAGGGAGGTACGCACGAAATAATGACATGGACTACAAGCGGTGGTTCAGTTATGTGCAAAAAATCTCCGTGGGTATGTTCCACAAGCTACTGTAGTGTCGAAAATAGATTTTATACTGGCTGTATGTACTGCGTTGTAAAACAATAAGAAAATAATAATTTAAATAACAATTTTATGATTAAATTTTTATTAAAAGACAAGAGACATACTTTATTAATAATTGTTTTGATAATAATTTTTTTAGCCTTAGCATCGCCTCTTATTTTTAAAGAAGAAGGAAAAATATTTTGTAAAAAATTGAAGAATTCCTATTCTAATTCCGAGGAAAGATTTTTGACTGATAATGAAAGCAAAAGAAACAAAGATACTAAAGATAATTTTGTTTGGGCAGCGTACCCTCCCAGTGTCAACCTTTTACCTACATGTAGTTTTTCTGATGGTAGAATAGGCGATGTTTTTGTAAAAAATTCGGGTTGTAGCTGGTCAGAGAATAAATGTACTTTAACTAGCTTTGACGAATGTAAGGCTGGTGTAGATTATTATGGTAATCCATGGGGAGATTATTGCTGGTGCAATTATGACAGTAGTAAAGTATGTGCTGTTCAACATACTACTGATGGTGTAGCGTGTTGGTCATGGAAAGATGGCAATAATTATGCTGAATATTGCAATTTCTGTGTTAGGCGTTAATTTATTTTTATTTTTTTAATATAATTTATTTTTATTTTTTTATGTTTATTAAAAAGAACAAAATTGTTGTTGTAATTACTATTTTTCTTGGATTTTTTGTTATATTTTTATTAGGCTATTACATCGGGAAAACGCCAGTTTTAGTTGATACATTAACTAAAGAACAAATCCAAAAAAATTTTCTAAAGGATTTGCGCCAAGTAGGTATATTAGCACCCTTGCCCTTAGAGTTAAAAAACATTGCAGGAAATTTAATAAAGATTGAAAACGATTTTATCCTCATAAAACCCAAAGAAGATAAAAGCATAAATCCATTAGGAGCCTTTTTCCCCAAAGAGATTAAATTTTTAATTAATTCTGATACTAAGTTTTTTTTAGCTCATAAGAAAGACGAAGATGAATTTATGAGAGAATATGATGAATATCGAGATAAAATAGAGGCACAGGACAATTCTAAAGAGAATATAGATATTCTGCCAATTCCGCAGAGGTTTAGTTATGAATCTATTGATTTTAGAGAATTAAAGGTAGGAGATAGTGTTAATATCATTTGTAATAGAAGTTTACTTAATAATCAAGATAATTTATACGCTGAAAAAATAGATATAATGAACGAAATTGAGCAAAGCATGAATATGGATATGGATATTAAGTAAGGGACAGTCTCCTAAAAGTAAGCGAAAGGTGGGGTCAACTCTATTTTTATCTATTTTTAGAAATAGATATAGATAGATAGATTATAATTCCCAAAAAAGGATTGTGCTCGGCCTAACAGAATACAAACCTAATTTTTAATTTTCAAGGAGCCTAGTTTCTTAATGAAAAAGAGCTAGGCTTTTTTGTAAATCTCCCATCTTCGCTCTGCCTTAGAGAGGGGGAGGAAAGAGGAAAAAAGTGAAAAATGGATGAAAAATGGGAAAAATGGAAAAAAATGAAATAAAAAAGCGGGGTCTTAGCATAGGTTTATTGAACCAGAAAGACCCCGTTTTAGTTTTTGGTGGCGATGCCCGGCTTTGCCCGGCTCTAATCTGCCTTTTTCTGATTGCGCTTGATGATTTTTCACTTTGACCTCCTTTCCCTAAGGAAAATCAGATGTTCATCTGAATATCTTTTTCCATAAGGCGATGAAGGCCAATGTGTCCTTC
>CAZAJW010000222.1:0-9807 GCA_964485485.1 uncultured Atribacterota bacterium
ATTTTCCCCCGCTACCGTGATCCAGAGTTATTATTTTTTCGTTCATTGTTTGCTCTCCTTTTGTTGCAATGGCTATGTTTATAATTTCTATTTTTGATAGAATTAGTATTCAGTATCGGGTATCGAGTCCAGAATACAGATACTGTTATAGTGCAAGTAATTGGGTAATCAGTTAAAACCATTGATCTACCAAACTAATTATTATCCTATTGACCAATCAAAGAACTCTTAAATTTTTACTTGTAGGGGCAGACCTTGTGTCTGCCCATTTTTTTCTTTATAGAGAATATTCCTTCTAAATTCTTTTTCTTGTTGATCTGGCTTACCTTTAGTATTTTCTCTATCAAATTCCCATCTTGCCGGGTTATTCACAATATATTCTCTAATTCTTTTTAATGATTTCTCAGTACGTATTACATGTTCAAAATAATTACGCTGCCAGAGACGTCTGTCAAACATCATACAATTCTTTTTCTTAAATTCAACAATATAGTTATACGTTGTAATAGACTTAAATGCCTGAATAATTTGACCTAGAGAAACAGTAGGCAATGTTGATCTATCTTTATTATCAGGATACAATAAATTAGTTTCCTCATTATTATTCAAAGTATTTTTTAACCATAAAATTGCATGAATATGATTTGGTAATATAGCAAATTCACCTAAGATTAAGATTGGGAATCGGTATGGTAAATTTATCCAAACTAATTTGATCATATTTTGTACACATGTTAAATCAAATAAATTCTTTTTTTCTTGTGTACAAATAGTTACAAAATATGCTCCTGGATTAGAATAATTATATCCGGAAAGACGTAGAGATTTTCTTTTGTAAATAATTCCTTTATTAACCAAATAAATTTATCCTTTTTGGTATATCGGGCAGACACAAGGTCTGCCCCTACCTTTTAGCAATTTGCTGGTTATTGTCTATATCAAAGTTAATAACTAATGCACTTTTTATTTCCCTGTCTTGCATTTACCTATCAATCCATTCCTGTATACTTTATGATTGTTTTTCCTAGTTCTTTTTTTCTTCTCTTAAACTAATTACCAACGACTATTGTTATCTAAAAACTGAAAACTATAAACTAATAACCCTCTTACTTTCAATTATTTCCGCATTATTTTACCCGATACTCATGACTCAATACTATATTTATAATATGCTGCACAGCTTCCCTCGCTGGAAACCATGCATGCCCCAATTGGATTTTCCGGTGTACAGAGCTTTTTAAAAAGAGGGCATTGTAAGGGAGTTATCATGCCCTTTAAGACTTCTCCGCATCGACACCGGGGATTTTCTCTGGATTTTTCAAGTTCAACTGCAAAATTTCTCGCATTCATGAAAGAAAATTCAGGCTTTAAATCCAACCCACTTTTTTCTACTTGGCCTATCCCGCGCCATTGGCTATCGATAGGGGAAAATACTTCATCAATTTTTTTAAGTGCAACGGAATTGCCCTCTTCTTTCACTGCCCGACGATACTGGTTTTCTACAAAAGGTTTTTGCTCTATTTTCTGCTTAATAAGGTGATAAATAGCTATTAGAATATCAACTGGTTCAAATCCGGCAATCACACAAGGAATAGAATATTGTTGAGGTATAAATTGATAAGGTTGTGTCCCAATAATTGTGCTAACATGGCCGGGACATAAAAATCCATCAATTTTTGCTTCTCCGCTTTTAAGTAATTCTCTCATAATAGGAGGCATTACCTTGGCCATGCTTAATAAGTAAAAATTTTGCAAAGACTTTTTAGTTGCTTCCAGAACAACACTAGCCAATAACGGTATTGTTGTTTCAAAACCGATTCCAATAAGAATAATCTTTTTCTGCGGAACCCGATAGGCTAATTCCAAAGCCTGCAAAGGTGAATAAATTACCCGGACATCAGCTCCTTTAGCTTTCTCCTGCTTGAGGCTGGATGAACTACCTGGAACATTAATCATATCACCAAATGTAGCTATGATAACTTCATCCTTTCTGGCCAAAGCAACAATATGGTCAATACCTGAAATTGGTGTAACACAAACCGGGCATCCGGGACCGGATATTAGATGAATATTTTCCGGTAACAGGTCTTTCAGCCCAGAACGAAAAATTGAAACAGTATGCGTACCGCATACTTCCATTAAGTTTATCTTTTTTTTCGTTAATTTTCTTATTTTTTGGATGAGAGACTGGCAAAGAGCTTTATCACGATATTCGTCTCTATACTTCAAAGCCCTATTTCCTCCCATGCTCGATTAACTTCATCGGCTTCTTTTGCATTAATTTTACTAATTGCATATCCGGCATGAATAAGAATATAATCACCTTTACTAACATCAGGCAAAAGATCTAACCTGATAATTTTTTTTATTCCCCCTAGGAGGACTTCCGCCTGCTCCGAATTTATTTTTTTTGTTATTTTCCCAGGTATGGCTAGACACATTCAAATTACCTCTTTTCAAATATTTCTATATTTTTACATTCACTGTTAATATATGCCAATATAAAAATTTTGAGTGACTATGTCATGTTTTGGCATTGGCAATCACTGCCTGTCCTAATGAGATGCAGGCATCATTGGGTGGCATCTTTTGGTGAATATAAATCTTAAAATCCTCTTTTTTTAATACTCCTAGCGTCCGGTTCAACAAGAAGCTATTTTGAAACACCCCTCCACTTAAAACAACCATATTAATATTATATTTATTTCTCATTTTAACACACATGGATAGAGTTAAATCAGCAATGGTATTATGAAATTTTGTGGCAATTTTCTCCGTATTTTCATGTCTTTCCATTTCATGGATAATCTGTAGAAGCATCTCTTCTGTATTGACAATCCATTTGGACTTTTCTTCTTCAATAGAATATGTATAGTGGTCCCTGTATTTTGATTGGCACATAGCTTCCAATTTCACAGCCGCCTGTCCTTCAAAATTCACCTCGTCCCTTAAGTTTATCAAGGCAGCCACTGCATCAAATAATCTACCGCAACTAGAAGTAAGAGGTGAATTAATTTTTTTATCTATCATTTGATTTAATAGATACAGCTCTTTGCTGGTCCTTCTTTTAATTAATTCTAAATTAGAATTAACAATCTTCTTTCCAAAGATGGAATAAAGATAACTGTAGGCCATCCTCCATGGTTGACTAATCGCCTGCTCTCCACCTGGCATAGCCTGGTATTTAAAATGACCCACTCTGCAATAATCCTTTAAATTGGCAACTAAGAACTCACCACCCCAAATATGGTTATCTTCACCCAAACCGGTTCCATCAAAGGCAATACCAATTACTTTTTCAGTCAAGTAATTTTCCGCCATACAACTGGCAATATGTGCATGATGGTGTTGAATCCTTAATAAGGGTAACTCTTTTTCTTTGGATACTTCTTCTGCATAAGATGTAGATAAATAATCAGGATGTAAGTCGCAAGCAACCATTTCAGGATTAAATTGAAAAACTCTGCTTAAGCGCTTAATGGCTTCCTGATATGCTTCAAAACTATCCTTATTCTTCAAGTCACCAAGATGTTGGCTTGGGAAGGCATAATGGTCACGGGTAAAACAAACCGTATTTTTTTGCTCAGGTCCTACGGCAAGAACCTGTTTGCTATTTTTGGGTAGAACAATAGGAAAAGGCGCATATCCTCTGGACCTTCGTATGAATATTGGCCGATTGTAAGATATTTTCAGAACTGAATCATCGCAACGATTGTAAATGGCTCGATTATGAATAAGTAAAAAATCAACCTGATGAGCTAACTTTTGAAAAGCCTCTTCATTTTGAATAATAATCGGTTCATCGCAAAAATTAGCACTGGTCATAACCAATGCCAAGCTGCTTTTTTGCAGCAATAAATAATGTAAGGGTGTGTATGGCAACATTACTCCAACACAACCATTGCCCGGAGCAATTTCAGGTGAAAGACAGTTACCTTTTTTCTTTTTTAAGATAACTATCGGTTTTTCCTTACTTTCCAGGTATTTCCTAGCATATTCTGAAAGATGACAAAAAATTCGCACTTTATCGCTATTCTCAACCATGACTGCAAATGGTTTTTCATCTCTTTGTTTAATTTCCCTTAATCTTAGTACGGCTGAGTGATTACTTGCATCACAGGCTAGATGAAATCCACCTAATCCCTTTATGGCACCAATCTGGCCTTTAATCAATCTACTTTGTGCTTCCTTAATAGGGTCCTTCATTACTATTTTTTTATTACCTTCATACAAATAAACTTCAGGTCCACAAACCGGACAAGCATTTGGTTGAGCATGGTAGCGACGATTATTTATGTCATTATACTCTGTATTACAGTCGGGACACATAGGAAAATCTTTCATAGTAGTTTTCCCACGATCGTATGGCATGTCTTCAATAATAGTAAAACGAGGCCCGCAATTAGTACAATTAATAAAAGGATAACGATAACGACGGTCAGCAGGATTGTTTAATTCTCTTAAACAATCTTCGCAAACGGAGACATCAGGTGGCATAAGTATTATGGGCTGCTCATAATTGTTATTGCTTTCCTTTATTTCAAAGTTAGTATAACCCAACCATGGTAATTCCTTAACTTCAATATCCTCAACAATCGCCAATGGAGGAAGATTGTCTTTAAAATTTTCCAGAAAAAAATTAATATTGCCTTCTTTTCCTTCTATTTCCATTTCAACGCCCTGATTAGAATTACAAACCCAACCAGCTAAATGATATTTCTGAACCAATTTATGGATATAAGGACGAAACCCAACTCCCTGGACAATCCCATGTATAATAATTTTTCTTCTTATTTTCATTTTTCTCCTAGAATATACTCGGGTATATGGTTTATAGTTTTTGGTTTTTAGTCAAAAAATTAAGTATAAATGTTAGAAAATCCATTAAAATATTAAATTAATACTATATCTATTTAAATAATATTTTTTAATTATACAAAGATAAACTGGCTCAAAACAATCTAAGCAAACATAGCACCCGCAAAGCGGGTGGCTTTAGGAACCTCTAAAAGAGGTTTGAATTTTAGCTGAAAAATTGTCATATAGCTGATTAAGTTCTTGAATATTACTCGATAGTCTTATTTTCTTTTTCTAAAAACAAAAAACTATAAACTAAAAACTTCTTACTTTCATTTATTGCTCACAATTCCTTCCAACCATTCATACCAATCTTGCATTCCCTTGTTAGTCAGGCAGGATATTTCAAAAATTTTCATATCAGGTCTAATATTTAGGGCTTCCCTTTTTAAGCGTTTGAGATTAAAAGAAATATAAGGCAATAAGTCTACCTTGTTTATCAGTAGAATATCACATTTTCTGAAAATAACCGGATATTTAATAACCTTATCATCACCCTCAGGAACACTGACCAGATTGATCCGATATTCTTCTCCTAAATCAAAACCTGCAGGACAAACCAAATTACCTACATTTTCAATAAAGAATATGTCAATTTTAGTAAAGTCAAATGCCGACAATGCTTTATTTACCATATTGGCATCTAGATGACAGGCACCATCAGTGTTGATCTGGGCAACTTGAACTTCATATTTTCCAATACGTTGTGCATCACGGTCTGTTTGTAAATCTCCTTCTAAAACTGCAATATTTATTTTCTCTCCGAGTTTATTGATTGTTTTTTCTAATAAACTGGTTTTCCCTGAACCCGGAGAGCTCATCATATTTATTACCGGTATATGGTAATGACTAAAAATCTCTCTATTTTTCAAAGCCATATCTTCATTGCTTTTCATAATATTTGAAAATACTTTAATCCTGGTCAACTTTATCTCCTCTCAAAGATTTGTTATAATTTGCTTCAGTTTCTTTAATAGATAATATCTTCAATAACTTTCATCATATCAGTACTTCTTAAAAAACCTTTCGGCAATTAGCAAAGCCGCAAAATCATCATAAGGACAAGGGGGAATAAGAAAAGATATAGGAAAAATCCTCAATAAACCAGTTGGTGGATGATAATCAAAATAACGCTTTCTTGCTTCCATAGTAGTATTCTTTTCAGCTATTTTTATTACCTTAATCCCGGGATATTTTTTTTTAATATTTTTTATAATTTCTCCAGAGTTAGTTCCACTACCAATTAAGACATTGTTTATATCATATTTTTGCAAATACATTTCTACTATTTGAATCAACTCTTCCGTATCTACTACTTCACCTGCAATAAAATGTAATTGATTATCAACAACAGCAACACCACATTTCTTTTTCCCCGGATCAATCGCTAAAACAATTCTAATCATCTATTATTAATCCTGTCTAGATAGTTAATGTATAATTATACCATTTATGTCCAGAATTACTTCGCATGGGGAATTTTGGCTAAAGAGTAATGCGCTCAGGATGACTATAAATATTCATCCTTTTCCCACGGGTAAACCCAATTAGGGTTATACAGTATAAATCTGCCATTCTAACCGCACTATCAGTAACGGCTGCTCTGGAAATAACAATTGGAATATTCCCGTTAATTATTTTCTTAATAATTCCCGAGGTAATGCGGCAAGAGGTTAGCATAACCTTATCATTGGAATTAATATCTTTTAATAATGCCTCTCCTAAAATTCTATCTATCGTATTATAACGACTAATATCCTCGCTAAATAATAAAATCGTACCATATGTATCTGCCAAAGCACAGCTGTGTACACCACCGGTTAATTTAAAAAGAGAAGCCTTTTCTTGCATCTCATTAATAAGTTTATAAATAATACGGTAACTTACTTTGGTACTATTTGGCACTTTAGAATGTGATTTTGATAATTTGTAATCTTTGGGTTGATTTTCAACGATGGAAGAAATATTGCTAAGCTCTCTTAGTAGCCAAGAAGGGTTTTTTACCTCTATATCGATTGATTTCCTATTTGTCTTAATTGAAATTATATCCTGTTTATTTAACAAGATACCTGTAGTAAACAAGAATCCTACCCCTAAATACTTATAATTTCCGGGGCTGCAATTTAAGGTGATAAGCTTTTTTTGATTTACAATTATAGTTAATTCTTTTTCCCTGGCAACCAAATCTGGTACTTCTCTTTTATGATTTTCTTCAAGTCTGACTATACTTATTTTTACTCCCTTATTGTTTATTAACAATTATTCTTGCTCCTTTTTCGATCTAACTCTTCCGCCCTGGTAAAATCATTTTTAAAATTAATATTAAAAAATGAATGCAAGCTTGGGTCATATCTCTTAATTTCCTCTTCTTCAATAAGACGAATCTTTAAAAAGGGGAAGATAGATCTTACTGATAATTTCCCCATTTTTATATTGGTTTTCATTATCTCCAGACAGTTTTTACTGTATATGGCACATAATGGTTCATACAAACCCTGGCTATGGCTTGGAATAACAGCATCATGATTATCTATATTTTGAATCATATAGCGGATTAAATCAGCTTCAATAAATGGCATATCATAGCCTATTACCAGATTATAAAAAGTTTTAGAAGTATATAGCCCGGAAAAAATACCACCTAACGGTCCCTTTTGAGGATAAATATCTTCTACAACTTTTTTAAAATTAGGGTATTTCTTCTTTGGGCCTACTATAACAACATTATTCTCTGAAAACAAGCCAATAGAAAGAATATTAGAAATTACCTTATCCATGAGATTGGTACCTAATAATTTCATTTTTCCCTTGTCTTTATTTAAGCCGATTCTACTGCTTTTCCCACCTGCTAAAATGAGTACAGTAATTGGAAAAAGGTTTTTAATATCATGGTGGTCTTTTTTCATTTTTTACCAAAATATAAGAAGTATCTTTTAAAAATTCTTTCAGGAAGATATTTTTTTAACTTTAACAGCACATACTTTGTATTCAGGTATTTTGGCAACCGGATCCAAAGCAGCATTGGTTAATAAATTGGCGGCAGCTTCATGAAAATGAAAACTCATAAAAACTACACCTTGATCTGATTTTTCAGTCACTTTAGTCTTTGCCTGAATTTTTCCTCTACGTGAAGCAACTTCAATCTTTTCTCCATCTTCAATATTTAATTCCTGAGCGTCCTTAGGACTGATTTCAACCAAAGCTTCTGGATAAATCTCACTTAATCCTTTGGATCTTCTGGTAACTGTACCGGTATGGAAATGATATAAGACTCGACCTGTAGTAAGGATTAGGGGATACTCTTCATCCGGTAACTCTGCTGCTTCTTTAAATTCTACTGCAAAGAATTTTCCTTTTCCTCTAGCAAACTTACCTTTATGTAAAAATTTAGTTCCCGGGTGGTTAGCATCAGGACAAGGCCATTGTAATCCTTCTTCATCCAGTCTCGGGTAGAACATTCCACCATAAATAGGAGTAAGACTGGCAATTTCTTCCATAATTTCCGATGGATGGTTGTAACTCATTTGGTAACCCATTTCCTGGGCTAAATCAGATATCATTTGCCATTCCGGCCTTGCTTCTCCAATTGGCTCAATCGCTTTTCTTATTCTTTGTACACGTCTCTCAGTATTAGTAATGGTACCGTCTTTTTCTGCAAAGCTTACTCCAGGTAAAACCACATCCGCCAACTCAGCGGTTTCAGTCATAAACATATCAGAGACTACTAAAAAATCTGTTTTCTTTAATGCCTCTCGAGCATGATTTAAATCAGGGTCAGACATGGCTGGGTTTTCAGCCATAATAAAAATACCTTTAACCTTTCCTTCATAGGCTGCATTTAGTATTTCAACAACTGTTAAGCCACCTTTGTCAGACAGGGAGACTCCCCAGGCTTTAGAAAACTTTTCATTAATTTGGGGATCAATTACTTTTTGATAACCGGAATACACATTGGGTAATGCGCCCAAATCGCATGCACCCTGAACATTGCTTTGACCGCGTAATGGGTTTACTCCAGTACTTTCTTTTCCTACATTACCTGTCAACATTGCTATGTTTGCAGTAGAAAGTACATTATCTGTACCGGTAGTATGCTGCGTAATCCCCATCGAATAAATCAACGAAGTACTATCTGATTGTGCGTAAATGCGAGCTGCTTTTCTTATATCCTCTGCAGCTACACCAGTAATCTTTTCTACTATTTCTGGTTTATACTTTAACACAACTTCTTTCAGTTTTTCATAATCCTCAGTTCTCTCTTTAATAAAAGTTTTATCTTCTAATCCTTCACTGATAATCACATTCATTAATCCATTAAATAGAGCTACATCGGTGCCAGGTCTTTGTCTTAACCAAATCGTAGCATACTTGGCAAGCTCAATTTCTCTGGGATCTGCAACAATTAACTTTGCCCCGTTTTTCGTTACTGCCTTTTTGATTTCCAAAGCAATAATCGGGTGATTTTCAGTAGTATTAGAGCCAGTTAGATAAATTGCTGAGGCATTGGCAATTTCTTTGATAGAATTGGTCATAGCTCCGCTTCCGAACGATTGGGCTAATCCGGCCACAGTGGCAGAATGACAAAGGCGAGCACAATGGTCTACATTATTAGTTCCTAAGACAGCCCTGGCAAATTTCATTAAGAGAAAATTTTCTTCATTAGTACATTTGGCAGAAGAAAGAACTGCTAAACTATCACTGCCATTTTCTTTTTTGATCTCCTTAAATTTATTGCTAATTAATTGAAGGGCATCTTCCCATGATGCCTGTTCTAATTTTCCATTTTTTCTAATTAAAGGAGTTGTTAATCGATCATCTCTGTGAATGTAGTCATTACCAAAACGGCCTTTAACACATAAATTGATTCCATTTACTACACTATCAGCATTGGAAGTAACCTTTACTACCTTCCCATCTTTGATATTCAGGTCAAATCCACAGCCACAGCCA
>CAZAJW010000223.1:0-4854 GCA_964485485.1 uncultured Atribacterota bacterium
GTTACCGGAGCATCAAGGGGAATGGGGAAAGCCATAAGTATTGCAATTGCAAGAGCAGGAGCAAAAGTAATTCTAGTAGCAAGAAACCAGGAGAGATTACAAAAAGTTAAAGAAGAGATTAACCAGTTTAATGGAAAATCAGAAATTATTACAGCCGATTTTTCAAAAGAAGATAATGTAAATAATTTATTTAATAAAGTTGAAGATAATTATGGGTGTTTAGATGTTTTAATCAATAATGCTGCTGTTGCTTCTAAGGGAAGCGTAGAAGATGTTTCCATGGAAGAATTTGACTATATGATGAATGTTAATCTTAGAAGTGTATTTCTTGCATGCAAAAGAGCAGTGAAATTAATGAAAAAACACAATAATGGATACATCATAAACATTGCAAGTGTTTCTGGGATAAAGGCTTATGAAAGACAAGGTGCTTACGGAATAAGTAAACATGGTGTTATGGGTTTGACTAAATCATTTGCAGTTGATTTGCAGTCAAAAAATATTCGTGTTTCTGCCATTATGCCGGGAAGCGTTGATACAGATATGATGCGGAATAGCGGACGAACTGATATAGATTTTTCCAAGGTAATGACTCCTGATGACATTGCACGAACAGTTTTATATCTTCTTTCTCTTTGGGATACCAATGCAGCTGTTGATGAAATTTATATTAGAAGAAAAACAAAAAAACCTTTTTAAAATATTTTTGTATTTTGGCATTCTTTGAATTGAAATAAAAAGGAGCAAAAATGAGTATAATTGGTCTAGATCTAGGAACTACTGCTTGTAAAGCAATTGCAATCAATGAAGAAGGAAAAATCATTAGCAATGCCAGCGTTGAATATAAACCCGTTAAAAGTAAACAGGGATACGTGGAATTAAATCCTAATAATGTTTGGCAATGTGCTAAGAAAGTACTAGGAAAGATTGCTCAAGAAACTCATGCTGATCCAGTGCGAGCAATCAGTATATCAGCAATGGGAGATACAATTACTCCTTTTAATAAAAAAAATGAACCTACCTATAATAGTATTCTTGCCTTTGATAATCGTTCTGTTGAAGAAACTAAAATCATTGGCCAAAAATTAACAAAAGAGTGGTTATTCCAAAAAACAGGAATGCCCTTACATACTTCATATTCTGCTTCTAAAATTTTATGGATTAAAAACCATTTGCCTCGTGTATTTGAAGAAACAAAAAAATTTTTATGTTATGAAGATTATATATTCGCCAAACTAGGACTTAGTAATACTGTTATTAGCTATCCTAACGCCGGGAGAACAATGTTATTTAACATAAAGACTAAGAAATGGCAATCGGAAATCCTTTCCTTTTGCGGCATAGATGAATCATATCTGGCGAGTCCTATGGAGTCAGGAAGGGTAATAGGTAAGATGGCCCATGCCATCGTAGAGGAACTTGGGTTCTCACATAAAGATATTCTGCTTATTGCAGGAGGACATGATCAACCTTGTGGTGCGCTTGGTGCGGGAATTTACAAGGAAGGTTCTTTGCTCGATTCAATGGGAACCGTTGAATGCCTTTTAATGGCTTTTGACAAGCCTGTATTGAAAAAGAAAATGATGGATTCGGATTTATGCTGTTATGCTCATTGTTATCCCGGGAAATATTGTTCGATTGGTATGATATTGACCGGAGGAGCTTCATTTGGTTGGTATAAAAATCAATTTGGATTTGAGGATAATCTTAACGCCAAAAGAGGGAATCGCAATGTTTACGAGGAGATTATTTCTAAATTCAGGTCAGAACCGACTAAGCTTTATTTTATACCGCATTTGTCAGGGTCAGGAACTCCGAAAATGAATCCCAGGGCAACCGGTACAATTTTTGGTATTACATTAGGTACGGATAAATATGATATAGGGAAAGCAGTTCTGGAGGGATTGAATTTTGAGATAAAGCTGAATGTTGATATTATTGAATCCCTGGGTATTTCAAAAATTAATGAAATAAAATGTATAAGCGGAGGTGCCAGGTCAGATTTTTGGCTGCAACTAAAAGCGAATATCTTAGATAAGAAAATAGTTGCCAGTGAATTTGCAGATGCGCCTGCCATCGGTGCAGCAATTCTAGCTGGTTACGGCTCAGGTATTTTTACAACTCTTGAAGAAGGAATCAAGGCAACATCATCAACTTGGCGCAGCTTCTATCCGGATAAAAAAATGGTTAAAAAATATCAGGGAAAATACGCCAGTTATATTGAGATTAGAAATGTAATTTCAAAAAATCTCTATTAATTACCCTATTAATCTTTGTTATTTCTAATTTTATGATTTGTTTAGCATTTTCCCGATACCATCAAGGAATAGGATTGACAAAATTAAAAACCAATAACAATTAAAAATATTGAGCCATAAGTTGTAAAGGTATTTAGGTAACTGTCCTAATAAGTTATTTTCCCCTGAAAAAATATTCTGAAAAACAATACTCAATCTGTTCAAAAAATAAGTTCTTTTAAAAGAGTTAAATTATATATTGCTAGAAAAAGAATATATAAAACTATATTTTTTATTTAATTAGTTTACACAAAACCAAAAATATGTTACATTTGTTACTAATTATAACATATATTAAAATTCTCAAATAATTTACGACCAGGAGGCTTTATGACTAATCAAAAAAATGAAATTAAAACAATGTTTAAGAAGTTACTGGATTACAATACCCCGACAGTAGGTAATGTAGTAGCTACTTATCCGGAAAATCCAAGTTGCCTTGGATTATATGATAATTGGAATGGCAAATGGTATACCAATCAGAAGGTAAAATGCGTTTTTCCTGAAAAAGGAAGACGCGTTGGTTATGCCGTTACCTTAGTTTTTTCTCTTCCGGACCCTAATAAAAAAGCATACACTTTCCTTGATTTAATCGATGCTTTAGGTGATGCCCAGAAACCTATTATTGTAGTTGCACAGCAAAAGTTTCCTGAAGATTTAGCTGATAGTGTTGGTTTATTTGGAGGGCAGATGACTTCATTATTGCAGGCAAGCGGTGTAGTAGGAGTAGTAACCGACGGTCCATCACGGGATTTGGATGAAATGAAAGAAATGGATATCCAATATATTATGAGTGGTACTACACCGGGTCATGGAGATTTTGTATTAAGCGAAATTAATACAAATGTTTCGGTTGCAGGAATGGATGTAAGTCCTGGAGATGGAATTCATATGGATGAGCACGGTGCGACAAAATTTCCCATAGATAAGTTAGAAGATATTTGTAAAAATATTGATAGGTTTAGTGCAGAGGAAGACCAACAATCCAAAGCCATTCTTAAGGCGAAAACAGTCGAAGAATTAAAAAAAGCATGGTCTGAAAGAATATAAAATTTGGGTAAATTATTAGCTAAATGATATAATGATTGAGAATTAATTTATCTGACATCTAAATAGAAAATGTTTTCAAAATAATAATATCATAATAATTAAATAAAAGGGTAAATCATGTTTGAAGATTTGGAATTTAAAGGTTATCCGAGAGCAGATGATTCTGTTGGAATCAGGAACTATTTAGGAATTATCCCAACTGTTAATTGTTGTAATGAAATAGTTGTTAGAATTGCCAGTCAAATCGAAAATGCAATTCCCTTACCCCATATTGGCCGTTGTGTATTTTTAGGCAAAGACCAAGACCGTTTGTTTAGTATTTTAAGTAATATAGGTAAGAATGCTAATTTAGGCAGTGTGCTTGTAGTAGGAAGTGGGTGTGAACCCCATTCAGCAGCTGAGTTAGCTCATGAAATCAGTATGAGCAAGAAACCTGTTGAAGCCATTGAGGTAAAGGATTGGCAAGATTATGAGCTTACAATTGAAAAAGGCAAAGGAATAGCAAAGAATTTGTCTGAGAAAATCGTTTCTCAGAGAAAAGAAACTTTTCCGTTGAAATATGTTACCCTGGCTATTAAGTGTGGTGGTTCGGATACTACTTCTGGCATCGCAAGCAATGTTATTGCCGGTATGATTGCAGACCGTATAATTGAAGCAGGAGGGAAAGTATTGTTTACTGAAACCCCTGAACTAATCGGTGCAGAGCATATTTTATCACGGAGAGCAATAAATAATGAAGTATCCCAAAAAGTACTAGAAATAGTAGATCGGCAAGAGAAAAGAATGTTACAAATGGGAGTTGATATCAGAAGATGCGAACCAACTCCCGGTAATATTCAGGGCGGATTAACCACAATTGAAGAAAAATCTCTTGGAGCTATTGCTAAAAGTGGGAAAAATAAACTAAAGGACGTTCTAGATCCTGGGCAAAAACCCAACCAATCAGGTCTTTATTTTATTGATGGCCCTTCACACACCGCTGAGATTTTTTCTAATGTAGCTGCTGCAGGAGCACAAATTTTATTATTTTCCATTGGTGGAGGCGTTCCTGCTTGTTTACCTATTGGTCCGGCACATTCCGGTCAATTCCCTATTATGCCTATTATGAGAATGACCGGTAATCCAAGCCAGGGTAGGGCAGCTTTAGAAAATATGGATATTGACGTAAGTACCATAATCTCTCAAGGAGAAACTTACCAACAAAGTTTCAAACGAACATTAAAAATGTTAACCCGTATATTATCAGAAGATATTTTAGCCAAGGCCGAAAACAAGATAGACTATTTTGAGCCAATGAATATTTATTTCGAGGGGCCTTTGATTTAGTTGGTTTAAGAAATTCCTGTACTAATTGTAGCAGGAAGTAAAAAAACAAAAAATAAAAAACAAAAAAGGAGATTGAATCTTAAATGAGAGAAGAAGCTAGAAAAAACAAAGTAAAAGAAATGATGGAAGAGGGCAAAAAGGTTGTCGGAACTTTTTGTGTTTCCAATTCCCGAGCAGTGAT
>CAZAJW010000224.1:0-1595 GCA_964485485.1 uncultured Atribacterota bacterium
AGTGCCTATTATTACCAGTTCAGCGTCACTATTGTTTATTGTTGCTGCCAATTCCTTGGTTTGTTCTGGGCCATAGCCCATTGCTGGTAATAATGTACCTATATGGGGGTATTTTTGATATGTTCCCTTAATACTGCCTACAGCATAAGGTCTTGGATCAATTATTTCCCTTGCACCATATTTCTGGGCAGCTACTACTCCTGCACCAAATTGCATTTCACCATGTGTTAAAGTTGGTCCATCTTCGATGACAATTACTTTCTTACCTCTTATTATTTCCGCTTTATTAACCTGAATGGGTGAAGCGGCTTCAATCAATATTGCTTCTGGTGCCATATCCTGAATATTTACTCTTAATTGCCCAACACTTTTTGAATCCGCAGTATCAATTTTATTGATAATAACAATATCTGCCATTCTTAGGTTAACTGCCCCCGGATAATAAGTCTTTTCATTGCCCACTCGATGGGGGTCAGTAACTACTATTTGCAAATCTGGCTGATAGAAGGGCATATCATTATTCCCTCCATCCCAAACAATTATATCAGCCTCTTCTTGAGCCCTCTTTAAGATTTCACCATAATCTACACCTGCATAGACAATATTTCCTAAATCGAGATGTGGTTCATATTCTTCTCTTTCTTCAATGGTACATTGATATCTATCTAAATCACTGTAATTTTCATAACGCTGCCAGATTTGTTTTGTTAAATCACCATAAGGCATTGGATGTCGGATAACTACAACCTTTTTACCCATTTCTTTTAATATCTGAGTAACTTTACGTGTAGTTTGACTCTTTCCACTGCCGGTTCTGGTTGCACACACTGAAACAACAGGTACCTGTGCCTTCAACATAGTATTTTTGGGACCCATAAGCCTGAAATCAGCTCCTTCAGACAAGACCAAAGAAGCTTTTTCCATAACATATTGATGGGGCAAATCACTATATGCCAAAATTACCTGGTCAATATTGTATCTCCGAATTAAGTCAGGCAAATCCTCCTCGGGGAAAATTGGTATACCGTCAGGATAAAGTGCTCCACTTAATTGAGCCGGATATTTTCGCCCGGCGATATCGGGAATTTGTGTAGCAGTAAAAGTCTTTACATAATAATCATTATTATTGCGAAAAAAAACATTAAAATTATGAAAATCTCTCCCTGCAGCCCCCATAATAATAATATTTTGCTTTTTCAAAGATTATCACCCCTTCTCTTTGATATATCTAATTGTAATATGTATAGGGCAATAAATCAATTTTCTTTTACCGTGTAAAATTATTTAGAACCAAAGGAATGTTTTAATTATTTGCCTCCAGAAAATAAATAAAAGACATCTGTCCTATTTTAAAAATTTCTATTAAATAAGACAGATGTCCAACAAAGTATAATTATATCTATTTATTATCTTTTAATTATTTATTCTATTTATCTGCTTCTTTTTCTACAAATTCCTCTAAAGGAAATTTTATACCCAATTGTCTGGCAGAAATAGAGGATAATAAATGTACAGCAAAATAAACTAAGGCAATCCCAATAACCAAATCAATTATAACAGGTATCCCGATTCCGGCCAGGAGATAGCAAAACGCA
>CAZAJW010000225.1:0-2382 GCA_964485485.1 uncultured Atribacterota bacterium
GGGATGCCCAAAAATATAATTTATCTAATATTTTTCAACGATTAAGCCACAAAGAAGACCCCTGGAAAAACATGTATGAAAAAGCGAAAGATTTAAAATTATAAAATATGATAAAGGTATAAAAAGAAAGAAGAAGAAGTTTTGTAAAATTATACTGTTAATATTTAGTGGAATTGGACAGTAAGAAAAATAAATCTGAATTTAAGGATTATTATGAGAAGACTTCTTCGGGAAGGTCAATTTTATTAACTGCCCTATTGCCACAGGAATTAAACTGGACAGGATAATTAAAACCCAGCCATTTATTCCCGGACTCCCCAAGGACAAGACTGCAGATAAAAAGGGTAGATAGACCGCACCTAGTAAAAGTATTGTACATATACCCAAAGCTGCCCATATGAATTTATTTCGGGTAACTTCATTGTAGATTATATTAGATTGACTGTCTCTCATATTAAATACATGCCATAATCTTGCAAAGGCAAGGGTTAAAAAGGAAATGGTAACCGCTTTAGATTGATCAAAGTTGTATAATTGCATACTGAGAAAAAAAATGACAAAGACTGTTAGTGCAATTATTAGTCCATATCCGATAATAGCCATCCATTCCCTTCTGGTTAGAACCTGCATTTCCTTTTTTTGCGGTGGTTGATCCATTGTATGTTTCTCTCCTTCTCCCAAACCAAGAGCAAGGGCGGGAAATACATCATTAACTACATTTAGATATAATATCTGCAGCGGGAGAAGAGGAAGGGGATTATTGGTAATGATAGCTATGCTGACAGCCATGATTTCACCTACATTACCGGATAATAAATAGAGGGTGAATTTTCGAATATTATTAAAAATGGTCCTCCCTTGTTTGACAGCTGCCACAATAGTTGAAAAAGCATCATCTTGAAGAATCATATCAGCTGCTTGCTGGGCTACTTGAGAGCCGCGTTTACCCATAGCTATGCCGATATCTGCTTTTTTCAATGCCGGGGCATCATTAACTCCATCACCGGTCATAGCAACAATGGAATGATTTTTTTGATGGAGTGATATAATATTGAGTTTTTCTTTTGGACTGACTCTAGCAAAAATTGAGGCATCTAATATCTTTTTTTTGTCTTTATCAGTCAAGTTGTCTATTTCAGCAATTTCTTTTCCTGAATATATTTTTTCATCTTTGCCGGAGATTAATCCAACAGAGGCTGCTATTTTTTTAGCAGTCAATGCTTGATCACCGGTAATCATAATTACTTTGATACCTCCATCATGACATTCTTTTATTGCCCTGGGAACTTCTTTCCGGGGAGGGTCCAACATTCCAGAAATACCGAGAAAAGTGAGGTCCGAATAGGGATCTTTGTCCTGATTGGAAAGCTTTTTTTTGGCTATTCCGATAATTCTGAGGCCTTGAGCTGCGAGTTCATTGGCTTTCTTCAGCCATTTTTCTTTGCTTTCCGCGGTGAGTTTTTGCTGGTCAAAATTTTTAGTACAATGTTCTAAAAGAGATTCCGGAGCACCTTTGACTGCATACAGGAAATCAGAGCCTTCTTTATGAATGGTTGCCATCATTTTTAATTCGGGATCAAAAGAGACTTCCCTGACCTCTGGTTTTTCCTGAAGTAAAATTTCTCTATCTATTCCGGCTTTATCCCCGGCTTCCAAGAGCGCTATTTCCAGGGGATCGCCCACTGGAGGTTTGTCTGATTTTTTATTCAAAGAAGCATTATTACATAAGACACCAATTTCCAGAAGGTTATTCAGGATATTGCTCGCTTTGGAATCTATTTTTTCATTGTTGAAGTCCATATCTTTATTGAAAAGAGAGATTTGACTTACTGACATTTTATTCTCGGTGAGAGTCCCTGTCTTGTCAGTGCAAATGATATTGGTGGATCCCAGTGTTTCAATAGTCGTCAGTTGATTGACGATGGCATTTTGCTGAGCCATTCTGGCCATACCTTTAGCCAGAGCGATAGTGGCAACAATAGGAAGACCCTCCGGTATAGCGGCTATGGCCAGGGCAACAGCAGTTTCAATCATTAGAAGCAGTTCTCTTCCGGATAATATGCCAATGAGGGCAAGGGTTATTGAAATAAAAATGCTTACCCAGATCAGTTTATAGGCAAGCTTATTCAACCTTTTTTCCAGTGGAGTGAGTTCATTCTGCCCGGTCTCCTGTACCATTGTAGAAATATGACCGACTTCTGTGTTCATACCCGTAGATACAACGATTGCCTCTGAACTACCCCTGGTTAAAAATGTCCCTTTATAGAGCATATTGGAACGATTAGCCAGAGCGGTATTTTTTCCCAGTTTTTTGGAATTTTTATTTACCGGAAGAGATTCCCCGGTTAAGGTGGATTCATTAACTTGTAATTTAGATGCTTC
>CAZAJW010000226.1:0-3140 GCA_964485485.1 uncultured Atribacterota bacterium
TAATGCTACTTATTTTACCTTTTTTTACTATTAAATCTATCTGATTAACAGCAACCAGCCCACCAAATCGCTTGGTTAATTTTTTTGTTTCTAATACTACCTCATCAGCGATGGTCCTGCTTTTTTTTATATCTTTTTCTATTAATTTCTCTATCATTTATACCTCACTCTTCCCTGCTTTTATTAATATTGATTCAGTTTGCATTTTTCCTCTTTGTCTAGGCCAGACTCCGCCAGGTCGAAACATCATCATTAATACCATTACTGCACCAAATATTAACATACGATACTGGGCAAAAGCCTGAAATACTTCTGGAAATAAAGATATTGCTGCAGCACCGATAAATATACCGGGAATAGAACCCATACCCCCAATTAAGACAATACAAAATAACAAACAGGACTCAATAAAAGTAAAGCTATCAGGTGATACAATCATAAGTTTGGTAGCATAAACACTACCGGCTACACCTGCTAACGCAGCACCAATAACAAAAGCAAGTAATTTATAATATCTAACGTCAATACCTGTTGCCTCCGCTGCAATAACATCTTCACGTATACAGTTCCAGGCTCTACCAATTCTGGAATCCTGTAATCTTATCAGAGCAATAACAGTTAACCCAACAATAATCCAGATATAATAATAGAATTTAAAACAATTATTAATTATCAAAAAATTTCCTATTGATGGAAAACAGATACCAAAAACACCGTTTGGCCCTCCAGTAATGCCAAAAGGATTATTAATTAAAGTTAATCGAATAATCTCTCCCATACCAATAGTAACAATACACAAATAATCTCCTCTAAGATGAATAATAGGTGAGCATACCAAATAAGCAAAAAGACCTGCCGCAATAGCACTAACTGGTAAAAGTATCAATACCGGTATGCCAAAACTAGTATTCAAAATTGCAGTTGTATAGGCACCAATAGCAGCAAAGCCCATATGCCCCAAATCAAATAACCCTACTTCTCCTAATACAACGTTTAAACTTAATCCTAATAACGTATAAATTCCGAAGAAAAAGGCAACATCAATAACATAGTTACTTTTAATAATAATAGGAAATAATAAAAATACTAGGATTAAAATCAATACGAACCATTTATTTTTCTGACTAAACTGATTTTCTTTTTTAACATTGTTTATTCCATTCATCTTATCACCTTATACCTTCTCGGCTACTTTTTCGCCAAGGATTCCAGTTGGTCTAAAAATTAATACAAGTATGAGAACTAAAAAAACAAAAACATCCTTATAAGCAGTCGAGATATAGGTTGAACCGAGCATTTCTAAAATTCCAAGAATTAATCCACCTATCATTGCTCCAGGAATATTGCCAATTCCACCTAAAATAGTTGCAGTAAAAGCCTTCAATCCATAATTCCAACCCATTATAAAACTTATCCTTCTGTAATAAACACCTACCATGACACCAGCAGTTCCTCCTAATGCAGGACCAAGGGCAAAGATAAAAAATATAATTAAATTGATATTTATTCCCATTAATGCAGCTGTTTCTCTATCTAATGCACAAGCCCTGATAGCAGCACCAAAGGTGGTTTTTTGGATAACATAATACAATATTCCCATCAATAAAAAAGATAAAAGCAGAATAATTATTTGCAAAACATTAATCCTTAAACCACCAATATTTAAAATATGACTTGGAATAACAGTAGATACATAAGCTTGAGGACGAGCTCCCCAGATCACCATTATGGCATTCTGTAAAAATATGGAAACTCCTAACGCAGAAACCACTGCTGGCAACCTACCTGCTGGATAAATTGGGCGATAAGCCAATCGTTCAACAATTATTCCCAAGATGCCAGTGCCGATTGCGGCTACTAACATAGCCGCAATCAGTCCACCCCATAAACCAAAGATAGAGGTTACATAGGCAGTCCCCAGAACTAGTAGAGTATACCCAAAATATGACCCCAGGGTAAATAAATCACCATGAGCAAAGTTAATCAATTTCATTACACCATAAACCATCGAGTATCCCAATGCAATCAAAGCATAAAAAGATCCTATCGTTAATCCATTTAATAGTTGTTCAATAATTAATTTCATTAACCTCTACCTCAATAATACAATTTTCTATCTTTCAACTGGGGAATAACTTCCGTCATCATTAACTACATATAGATTTATCCCAGTTCCTACACGGTCTCCTTTTTCATCAAATCCGATTGGTCCGGTAATACTTGGAAATCCCTCCATCTCGTTCTTCAAATAATCAACCAGAACATCTGAATCCGTTGATCCGGTCTTGTCGATAGCTTCTGCAATTACCATCAGGGCATCAGCAGCATAAACAGACCAAGGACTGGAAGGTAAAGTACCATAAGCTTCCTGGTATTTTTCTTTAAACTCCATAGCTTCTGGGTTGGTGAAATATTCTATTAATGCTTCCTGGGTCATATAACAACCAGATGCATATTCCAATCCAGCAATTCTAGTAAAATCTTCATTAATAGCAGCATCTCCACCAACAAAAACAGCATCAATACCAATTTCTCTAGCCTGTCTTATAATTAATCCTGCCTCTGAAAAATAGCCAGTGAAATAGAATAAATCAGGGTCTGTTTCACGTAGTTTTGTTAATGGTACTGTGTAGTCTGACTCACCTGGAGTAATAGCATCAAAATAAACTAACTCGGCAGTACCTGCATCTAACAGGAATTTCCTAGCTTCGTCTGCTAGTCCTAGAGCGAATGAAGTATTGTCATGCATAATGACAACTTTTTCTGCTCCAAAATAAGGCACAACTTCCTCCGCAAAAAATTTTCCCTGTGTTTCAGTCCTTCCACAGGTTCGGAAAAAATATTTTAGCCCTCTTTCAGTTAATTGACTAACTGTTGCTCCGTATGCAATATTAACTACTTTGTTGGCTTCATAAATATCTGAAGCTGGTTGTGTAACAGAGGAACCATATGTTGAAATACCTGCAATTACTCCTCTTGAAATTAAATTCTGAGCAGCTAGAGAACCTCCTTTTGGAGTACATTCATCATCCACTACCACAACTTCAACCATTTTTCCGTCTAGAATTCCTCCTTTTTCATTTACCATTTGTGCTGCTATTTCAGCACTTTGTTTTGCCATCTCCCCCTCAACTGCCTCT
>CAZAJW010000227.1:0-7441 GCA_964485485.1 uncultured Atribacterota bacterium
ACCAAAGATGGGTATTTTATTATTTTTAAAAGAAACTAAATCGAGTTTTACCATTAAACGAATAAATAGAAAATTTCTTGTTGTTATGATATTATTTAGGTTGAGTTTTCATATAAGTATGCTGTCATTATATGAATAAGAGGAGAAAATTTTAATTTGGAAAAACCAGAAATTGTTAGTCAAAAATTTTTGCACGATAAATTAGCTAAAATTCCCAGTGTAGAGGAAATATTGGAGCAAAAAGAACTGGAAGCCGTAATTCAGCAGTATTCCAGAAGAATGATTGTCCCTCTAATCAGGACGGTTCTGGAAAAAGAAAGAAAAGATATTATCAATGGAGGTATTCCCTCTCCAATTACTCAAATTATCCAAAAATGCCTCTCTCTTATCAGAAAAGATTATCAATCCTTTATTCGCCCGGTTATTAATGGAACAGGCGTCATACTGCATACCAATCTGGGCAGGGCGGTAATAGGGGATAAATTAATCAATGATAGCATTGCAACAGTTAAAGGGTTCAGCAATCTGGAATATAATCTTTTTCAAGGCAATAGGGGTAAGAGAGGAGATTTTACAGAGAGAATGCTGGCACTATTTAGTCAGGCTGAACAAGCCCTTATAATCAACAACAATGCAGCAGCAGTTTTCCTCATTCTAAAGACATTAGCCCAAGGGAAAGAGGTTGTTATTTCCAGAGGAGAGTTAGTGCAAATCGGTGGTGGATTCCGTATTCCGGATATATTAAGAGAAAGTGGGGCAATCCTGCGAGAAGTAGGAACTACCAATCAAACTAATATAAGAGATTATAGTGAGGCAATCAATGAAAAAACCGGTCTATTATTAAAGGTTCATCAGAGCAATTTTTCAATAGATGGATTCTCACAATCCGTAGATGTGAAAGAGCTGAAAATATTAAGCAAGAAATCCCGGATACCATTAGTAGTTGACCTGGGCAGCGGTAGTTTTTTGCCGTCGGAAAACTTTAACTTACAACATGAGCCAATGGTGCCTGAGATAATCAGGGCAGGGGCTGATATTGTCTGTTTTAGTGGTGACAAACTATTGGGGGGTCCCCAGGCCGGGATAATATGCGGAAAGAGCGAGTATATTAAGCGAATTCGAAGAGACCCTATGTATCGGACTTTTCGCGTTGGGAAAACAACATTATCTCTTCTGCAATCCGTCATTTTGTCCTATTTAAAAGGAGATGTTTTACAAGATTTGCCAGTATGGCAGATGATTGCTATGCCCTATGAGACAATAAAGAAACGTAGCCAGGCTTTGGCGAAAAAATTAAAGCAAAAAGGAATTGACATTACCTGTCATGATGGTGAATCAGTTGTCGGAGGTGGTTCTTTGCCCGGAAAAACACTACCAACCAGACTTTTATATTTAAAACCTAAAGATAGTATTGAGAAATTGGACCAAAATTTAAGGTTAAACTGGCCGGCAGTCTTAGGAAGAGTCAAAGAAGGATATTATATTATTGATTTAAGGACCGTTGAACCGGAAAATGATAAAGTATTAGCTGATATCCTTAGACAAAATTTTATTTAAAAAGTTATAAGCGAAAATATCTATAGCAAGGAAGTGAGACAGATGGAAGACAAGAAAAAACGTTTGATGCAGATGGTATCTGCAGCCGGGTGAGCAGCTAAATTCAGCTATCAGGATCTCGGTGAGATCCTAAAAAAATTTAATCACATAAATGATGAAAATTTATTAAGCAGTTTTGAATATAATGAGGATGCTGCAGTTTATAAAATCAATAATGATACTGCGGTAATATTTACTGTTGATTTTATAACCCCGATTGTGAATGATCCTTCTACCTTTGGGAAGATTGCCGCTGCAAATGCCTTAAGCGATATTTTTGCTATGGGCGGGAAACCGCTGTTGGCTTTGAATATTGTCTGTTTCCCCGAAAAACAGATAAATGACCTGGAAGAGATTATTAAAGGTGGTTCAGAAAAAATAAAAGAAGCAGGAGCGATTTTGGTAGGTGGACATAGTATTAAAGATAAAGAACCTAAATATGGATTGGCCGTTTTAGGAATAGCAAATCCTGAAAAAATTATTAGAAATCACACTCCTCAAGATGGAGATTCTCTGATATTGACCAAGTCCCTTGGCACCGGAATTATTTCCACTGCCCTTAAAGGCGGAATAGTCAGTGAGGATGAAGTTGAAGAAACTATTAAATCTATGACTAAATTAAATAGCATTCCGGAAACTGTTTTAGCTTTATCCATACATAGCATGACTGATGTCACTGGATTTGGATTTATAGGACATCTTAATGAGATGTTAGATGATAATGCTTTTGTTGCGGAAATTAACTTGGACAGCATCCCTATTTTAAGCAGAGCACACCAACTTTGCCGGCAGGATATTGTACCCGGCGGCAGCATAGATAATTATAAAATGTTTTCTTGTGCAGTAAAGAAAGAAATGGAAATAGATGCAGCAAAAGAAATGCTTCTATATGATGCCCAAACCTCCGGCGGGCTACTGATTTCTGTTGCGGAAAAGGATTCTCGGAAAGCATTATCCCTATTGAAAGATGCCGGCTTTGAAGCAAGTAAAATAGTTGGCAAAATAAGAAAAAACACTTCAGGTGATATAAGAATACATATTATAGGTTAGATAAAAAATAGGTTCAATTTTTAATAGATTAACTTATAATACTATCAATGCTATAATATAGCTCTTGACAATAACATATTTGACATTTTTAATATAATAGATACGGGAGTGGATAGGTTCTGGTGGACCTTGCGGACTTCAAATCCGTGGGCGGTAATCGTTAAAAATTGCCGCGGTGGGTTCGATTCCCACCCCTCCCGCCATTTTATTTAATCATAAAAAAACCTTCTTTAAAGGTAGTAATGGTTAAATAAAAGGTTTTCCAAAAAGAGAATAGTTTTATTAGTTAAAATATTTTGCCCGAGGTGCTGATTGTAGATAATGTTACAAAAAAAGAATTGGAAAGAATTGTTTAGAAGTTTCTTAAAGCCACCCGCCTTGCGGGTGTGATATTTAATATGATGAATCAAAAAATTTCAAATAAGATAAAACCTCTTTTGCAAAATACTAAATTTTTGAGAACCCCGGAATAAAAATTGCTAAAATTAAAGATATAAGAGAGAAGAATATGTATGTAATTGGGACAGCAGGCCATATAGATCATGGAAAAACAGCTCTTATCCATGCTTTAACCGGAATAGACGCAGACCGTCTGCCTGAAGAGAAAAAAAGGGGAATGACCATTGACCTTGGATTTGCCTGGATGGCTCTTCCTTCAGGTGAAAAAGTAGGAATTGTAGATGTTCCCGGACATGAAAATTTTGTCAAAAATATGATAGTAGGAGCCACAGGAATCGATGCCGTAATTTTAGTAGTAGATGCCCATGAAGGGTGGATGCCTCAGACTGAAGAGCACTTTCAGATTATTGAACTTCTTGATATAACCCAGGGCGTTATTGTAATTACCAAAATAGATATGGTAGAAAAAAGCCAGCTGGATATAGTTGAAAGCAAGATTAAAGGAAGATTAAAAGATACTGCTTTTTCTAATTCCAAGATTGTAAAGGTTAACTCAGTAAAAAATATTGGAATTGATGAATTAAAACTGGAAATTGAAAAACTTCTCCCTCAAATTAAGCCAAAAAGAGATATAAAAAAACCAAGGCTATGTATTGACCGGGTTTTTAATATTAAGGGAAGCGGAACAGTAGTCACCGGGACACTCATAGGAGGAAAGCTTACAATAAACCAGGAGGCTGTTGTTTTCCCTTACATGAAAAAAATCAGAATCAGAAGCATACAGACCTATAAAGAGCAGGTATCTGAAGCGTATCCAGGTACACGAGTGGCTACCAATTTAGTTGGAGTTAAAAAAGAGGACCTGAATAGAGGGGATGTTGTTTTTGGTTATGAACCGATTAAGAGCAGTCGGTATATAGATATAAAATTAAAGTCGATACCCAATTTGTCCAATTTTAAGTTTAAAAGCGGTATGATATTAGATTTTATATGGGAAACAAAAGAAATATCAGCACAAATTATTTTAGATAGGGCAAAAATTGTAAATCAGGAAAAAATTCAATATGCCCAGATTCGCCTTAAAGAAAATTTGTCCACATTTATCGGTGACCACTTTATTCTCCGACGACCTACTCCTGCCTTGACAGTGGGGGGAGGGATAATACTGGATCCCTTAGCAGAAAAACACAGTTTTAATAATCAACATTATAATAATTTTTTAGATAGCAGAAAAAATTTAGGATTAAATGATCTAATTTTATCAGAACTCGAGAAACTAAAATTTTCTCTATTAAATGATTTTTTGATTCATAGTAATTATTCTTTCTCTGAAATTTCTGCCAATATCCAGAGTTTAAAGAATGATAGAAAACTGGTTGTGGCTGATTTATGGGTTGTCGATTATCTGTACTGGGAAGAGCAGAAAAATAAACTAATAGAATCATTAAAGAAAGAACATCAGAAATACCCTCTTGAAAAGAGTTTTCAATTAAATACACTGCAATCTAAGTATAAATATTTTCCTTCTAAACTATTTTTTCCCCTGATTCAATCTTTGGCAAATTTAGGAGAAATAATGTTTACTGACGGAAAAATTTCTATTCCTACCTATAATCCTTCTGTATCACCAGAAAGACAGAAGGTGATTAATGAAATATTAAGTCTCTTCAGGAACGAACCAAATAACCCCCCCACAGAGAAATCAATATATGAAAAATATCAAAATAGTAAAGAGATTGTCAGGTATTTAATTCAGGAAGATATTATTATAAAGCTTGATGATGGAATATTAATGGATAAGAAGATATTCAATAGAATGAAAGAACAGATTGTCAGCTTTTTGAGGGAAAACAAATCAATTGAGTTAAATGAAGTCAGAAATATACTAGGAATGAGCAGAAAATATATGATTCCTTTTCTGGAAAGGCTGGACAAAGAGGGTATAACGGTTCGGAAAGAAAATAAAAGATATTTGAGGTAAAATTTTCTTATAGTTATTTTAATAAAAAACCCGCTATATTGTTTTACCTGAAAGCTAAAATTTTACAATTAATTTTTATAATATTTTATAGACATATTTTTATTGTAAAAAAAGATGATTATATGATAATATCCTCATATATATAAAAATTGAAGATTCTGGAAATAATTTAATAATTGAGGTAATAATATTATGCAGAAAAAAGGATTTATATTCATAGTTATCATTATCCTGGCTGTGTTTGTAGGAGTGGGCTATTTTCTTAGTAATGTCAGTGATCAATATTCCGGTCCACCGGTCTTAACCGTTTCAGAGGAATTGGGAGATTTGGGGAAGATAAAACCTGATGAAAAACAAACCCACGTTTTTACCCTGAGAAATGAAGGCGGAGAGACGTTAGTGATAGAAAGAGTACAGGCCCCATGCGGATGCACTGCTACCTTGTTATCTGATGAAGAAATCCTATCAGGCAATACAGCTCAATTAGAAGTTACCTTTAATCCCAGGGGGTATGAGGGAGAGGTAACCCAGTCAGTCTATATTTATAGCAATGATCCGGAAATCGAGAGAAAAAGGATTGCCATCAGGGCTGATGTAGAACATGTTGCGGCCCCGGAGGCAAAATTATCGACAAATCTATGGGAGATAGGATTGTTAGCAAGGGGTGATTCTGTAGAAATTGCCATAACAGTATTAAATCAGGGAGATTTGGGCATGGAGATAGAAAGCATTGATGTTCCCGAACATATCCATTATCAACCGCAAACAGTTGAGTTTCCAAAATCATTGGCACCTGAAGAGGAAATGGAATTTAATTTTACCTACGATTCAACTGAACATGAAATAGGGGTGGTAAGAGAATATATCCGCATGGTAACAACTGACCCTAGGAGAAAAAATTTAACCCTTAGAATCGAAGGCTATATTACCGAAAAAGAAAATGTTGTTTCTATTTACCCAATAGAATATATTTCAATAACAGGTGATAGCGAAGAAGAAGCCCAAGAAGCTAGATATGTTTTGAAAAATAACAGTGAAAAAACATTGCAATTGGTTTCCGTTGAGTCTTCGGTGGATTATCTGGAACCGATAAGTCAGGAAATGATTCTATCTCCCGGAGAAGAGCGGGATATTGTCATTCGCATTAAACCTGAGAATATAACTGATTTGTATATTGGTGAAAAGATTCAGGAATACATTTACTTTAACATTGCTTTGCCTATAAGTATTAGTCCCGAGCCTCAGTAAAATCCGTTTGTGAAAAATGGAAATAAGAGCAGGGGGAGCATAAATGGAAGAATATATTAAAATATTCAGTGCCTTATCTGATCAGACACGATTGCGTCTCTATATGATTTTAACAGAAGGTGAGCTCTGTGTCTGTGAGCTCACCTGTGCTTTGGATATGGAGCAATCCAGGATATCCCACAGTTTAAAGATTTTAAAGGAAGCAGGACTAATCAGCAGCCGTAGAATCGGAAAATGGATGTTTTATTCTCTTCCCTCTAATCAGGACAACAAATGGTTGCCCCGGGGAATAAAAGAAAATATCGAAATTATGAAAGAAGATAAAAAAAGACTCATTCAATGTAAAGATGAAAACATCAGAGAAAAATTCCAGTGTCAGATATGTTAAGTTCACCACTTCTATTACGAAAAATTATAATGCAGTTGATATTCCCTCCCGGTGGCATCATCTTAGCCATTTTTTTAATTTTTCTCCTTTTTCTTTTCAATAAAAAAAAGTTGGCAAACTTCTTGACTATATTGTTAATCTTTTTCCTGTTTTTATTCAGTTCCTGGTTTGGAGAATATATTCTCCTGCGGCCGCTGGAAGATGATTATAGCACTTTACAGAAAATATTAAATGATAACCTGAACTTAGCCAATCCGGTAATAGTAGTGCTGGGCGGAGGTCTGGTAGAAAATAGTCTTGCTGAAAAAACCGGCAAACCCGAGATTGGCGAAGTAACTTTAGCACGCCTGTACGGTGCTTATGGTATTTACAGGGAAATCCAATGTCCCATCTGGGTAAGCGGAGGAAGCGTTCCCGGCTATAGCGGTAATGTCCCATCTGCGGAAATCATGGAAGAGGTATTGATTAAGATGGGAGTTTCCCCGAACAATATTTTTCAGGAAAGCGAATCCCGCACTACTTATGAAAATGCCATATTTACTATTGAAGAAATCAGGAAACAGGGATATCAGGAGGTTATTCTGGTAACCAGTGCTCTTCATATGCGCCGTTCGGTTCAATCGTTTGAAAGTAATAAAGTTACTATCATACCCGCACCAGTAAATTACTTGTTTGAGAATACCAAACCGGGATTATTAAATATTCTCCCCAATCGATTTTCCTTTGACCATAACTTAAGGGCTTTACACGAATGGATTGGCTTGCTGTATTATAAAATA
>CAZAJW010000228.1:0-9248 GCA_964485485.1 uncultured Atribacterota bacterium
CGATGATTCATTAATCCAAAATTCTGAAAAACCATAGTTGCCTTTTTTTGCCTGAACTCCCTCAATTGATGATGATCGTATTTGACAATGTCATCATCATCTATATATATTGCTCCTGAGGTTGGTATATTTAACATATTTAAACAGCGTATAAGGGTTGATTTTCCACTACCGGAAAGACCCATAATGACAAACAATTCCCCTTCGTTTACCGAAAAAGAGGCATTTTTGACCCCGACAGTGTGACCTGTTTCCTTAAATATCTTGTCTTTTGATTGTTTTTTCTGCAGCCTTTTTAAAATCTCCTTGGGTCTCTTCCCGAATATTTTGGTCAGATTTTCTACCTTAATCTTTACGCTCATTCACGGCTCCTTTTATCTTTATATTGATTCAGAAAAAAACGATATTATAATTATATACTTCCGCCTATTTAGGAAATTTATATTTATTAGCTATACCTTGGGTTATCCTATCAATAGTTATAGCCAAAATAACAATACTAATTCCGGCTTCAAAGCCCAATCCAATGTCTATCCGGTTAATTGCCTGTAAAACATTCAAGCCCAGCCCTTTTGCACCTATCATTGACGAAATAACCACCATAGCCATAGCCATCATAGTTGTCTGGTTAATTCCCATCATAATGGTTGGAAAAGCCTGGGGTAATTCTATTTTCGTTAATATTTGCCAGGTTGTAGAACCAAAGGCATGCCCCGCTTCCACCATCTCTTTCGAAACACCGTTTATCGCCAGGGTAGTCAATCGAATTGCTGGGGGAGTAGAATAGATAACGGTAGCAAAAACAGCCGGCACGCTTCCCAGGCCAAAAAGCATAATCGCTGGTATCAAATATACAAAGCTGGGCATAGTCTGCATGGCATCCAAGATTGGCCTGACTATACTCTCCAATCGTTCATTATAAGCGACGATAATCCCCAATGGAACAGCAATAATACAGGCAATAACCACTGAAACCAACACCACCGATAATGTCAACATCATTTCATCCCATAATCCCATGATTCCAATTGTAAAAATTAGGATGGAAAAAATTACTCCCGATTTCCAGTTTTTAATCTTCCAGCCTAATATAAATATAAATATAAGAACAATCGGCCAGGGAATCCAGAGAAATATATCTCTGGTTTGCAGTAAGAACCATAAAATTCCACTTTTGATAGCGTCAAAAAAAAGGGCATAATTTTGAACAAGCCATCTGACAAAATTACCAACATGTTGGCCTAAATTGAGTTGCCATGTTTCGGGAAAATCAAAAAACATTTTTATCATATTCAAACGATATTACCCGCATAAATTAATTTAAACAGGTAAATTCCTTTCTGCATTTTTTTATACCAGGGGTTAATCTTATATAAAACGATATTATAGTATAGGTTGTTATATAACAACCTATACTATAATTATTATTATATAATCTTTTAATTTAAAATTACAGGGAATTTTTCACTTTTTGAGCAACTTCTTCAGAAACCCATTGTGTCCAAACATCTTCTCTGTTCTTTAAGAACCATATTGCTGCATCTTTTTCGTCAGTTTCGTTTTCCATCATATAGGCAAGGGCTTCATTAGTTAGCTCTTCACTAGTACGGTATTTGCCTAAAAAATCTGCCAATTCCGGAGCTCTTTCCGGGAAATTAGAATTTACTGCAATGGCGATTTCCATAGCTTCGAATTCACAGGCATATCCGTTATTCCATAGTTCTTCACTGTATGGCTCATCCTCTAACAAAGTCAGGTCCATCAAACCCATCACCCAAGTTGGTTCCCAATAATAAGCAACGATGGGCTCTCCTTTTTCATATGCTGAAACAATTGCTGCCGCTAAGGCAGTGTCTGAGCCTGGACTAAAGTAATTATAATATTCATCAAGGCCATAGGTCTTAACCTTGGTACGTAAGATCTCATCTACTGCCCAACCTGGAGGTGAACCATATATTCTACCTTTTGATGAATCCTCTTCATCCTCGAAAAGCTGCCAGTAATCTGGAAGATCTTTAACATTTTTCAGTCCGGGAGCCATGGGTTCTATCTCACGCTCCGCATCTCCTTCTATGACATAGGTGGGTACATAAAGACCCTGGGTGTTACCATCGAAGTTGACACCTATCTCTACAACATCACCAGATTCTAAGGCTTCATTGTAGATTTCAGCAATATTACTGGTCCACATTTCCATTTCTACATCAATATCACCACGTCTTAGACCCATCAATGTAACAGGAGTTGAGCCAGAAACCATGTCCATTTCATATCCGTAGCCCTCTTCCATTATTATACCGGCTACATAACTGTGAAAACGGATACTTTCCCATCCAGCATCAGCAAAAACAACTGTTTTTTGCGCCACAGCATTTACACTTAAACTTAACACAACTACCGTGATAACCAAAATGGTTACTAAGAAATTTAAATTATTTTTCTTCAAAAAAATCACCTTCCTTATTTTTATTTAATCTTTATTATTTTTATTTTTAGACTTTCTTCTTGATTGTTGACTTGTCAAAATATTTATTAGTACACGTTTTTGAACGATAATTTTAACCAAGCAACTATGTTAAAAATATAGTTAATTTAAATCTTATAATGAGCTTTTCACTTTCTGAGCAATATCTTCGGGAACCCATTGTGTCCAGACGTCTTCTCTGTTCTTTAAAAACCACTCTGCTGCTGCACGTTCGTCAGTATCATTTTCCCTCATATAAGCCAGGGCTTCATTGGTAAGTTGACTACTGGTTTTATATTTGCTCAAGAATTCTGCCAATTTCGGAAATTCTTCAGGAAAACTGGCATTTACCGCAATGGTAACATCCATTGATTTAAACTCACAGGCAAATCCATCGTTCCACAATTCTTCACTGTACGGTGCTTCTTCCAGTAAAGTCATATCAAGCATTCCTGCTAGCCAGTTCGGTTCCCAGCTATATGCAACTATTGGTTCGCCCCTTTCATATGCTGACACAATTGCTGCACTTAAAGCAGCATCTGAACCTGGACTGAAGTAATTGTAGTATTCATCAAGGCCATAGGTCTTAACCTTGGTTCTCATGATTTCATCTACTGCCCAGCCTGGGATTGAACCATAAATTCTACCTTTAGATGAATCCTCTTCATCCTCAAAAAGCTGCCAGTAATCTTTTAAATCTTTTACTGTCTCTAATCCGGGAGCTATGGGTTCTATGCCGCGATCCTCATCTCCTTCTATGACATAAGTGGGCACATAAAAACCTTGTTTATTATCATCGAAATTTACCCCTAATTCAACGATATCCTCTGCTTCAATAGCCTCATAATACATATCCGCAATATTGCCGGTCCATAACTCCATTTTTACATCAATATCTCCTCTTCTCAGACCCGTCAATGTTACAGGCAGAGAACCGGAAATCATATCCATGGAATAACCATACCCCTTTTCCATGATAATACCGGCAACATAACTGTGAAAACGAATGCTGTCATGTCCGGCATCACCAAAAACTACTATTTCCTGAGCTGCTAAACTTACGTTGAGACTTAGCACAACGACAATGATAACCAAAATGATTACTAAGAAATTTAAATTATTTTTCTTCAAAAAAAATCACCTTCCTTATTTTATTTATAGTCTATTTTGAATTTATTTTTTTGACTATATTAAAAACAGAACAATAATATTTTATAAATTATTTAACTTTTCCAGATAATGTATCCTTTTTGTTTCAATTTTTTTAAATAAATAAAATTACTTAAAATTGGTTTTCATTTGATTACAAATCTTTAGACTTATAAGCATTTATAGAATATATTAATTAGGGACTTTCCAAAATACTGAAGTAAGTAAAGGAGCTATTTGTTAGTTATGCAATGATTATATATGAAAACCCAAAAAATTAGTTGGCATATTATTCTATTTTATAGATATAATAAATAACTAGTGTACTTATTATATCGAATATTCAATAATTGTCAACTTTTATGAGCCTTTGTATTTGTTTTAGTATTCTATAAATGTAAAAGAAGAATTATCAGGATAGACTTGAGCGTCTTGGTTTAAATTGACTAATGAAGCCTTAACATATTGGTATATTTCACTAACAGTTATTTTACCATCTATATTATAATCAGCCGGATAAGGAGCACTAAAATTATTGTAGCCACAGCCTTCGCAAAGAGAGGCAGAAAAATACCCATAAGGATTACCGTCAATAGGATGGTAAAGGGTTTCCCAGCATTCCTGATCTCCAGAAGCAGAAACTATTACCTTAAATTCCCCTGAAGCTAAATTGCCTTTGGTTGAAATAGAATCATGCATGGCGAAAGATTCAAGTACATTCTCATTGAATTGTCTTAAATTATCAGTATTTAATATTTTCCGAGAAGATAATTCCTTGCCAATAAATCCACCAGAATGACAGGAATCTAGTATAACTACTTTTGTCCCGGGGATATTTTCAAGAGCCAGAGCTAATTCATCTGCTGATATATCTTTTGAGTCGTTCTCAGCCAGGGCATCATAAGGCAATATGGTACTCGTTGCTCCGTCATTATAGCCGTGTCCAGAAAAATAAAAATAAGATACATCATTACTCTCAGCCTCTAAAAAAGATGAACTGATCGACTGTAAGATATTTTCACGTGTAGCTTGTGCGCCAATAAGGGTATCTATACTTGTAAAAGTAGTTTGATTATTATCAAAATAAGATTTTTCAAAAACCTGCCTCATTCGATCTACATCATAAGAAGGTGCTCTTAAATCGCTAATCCCCGGTTCTAGATATTCATCAACCCCTATGCATAAAGCACGATAATCTTTTTGAGGAAATAATTCAATATGCACTGATGTTAGCTGGTTTTCAAATATAGTAATCGACTCTTCCCAACTCATTGATGATTCTTCCAGAATCACTTTAAGCAAATAAGTGCCGGGAGAAAGATTTAAAAACAGAGAAGGAGTTACTTTACCTGAATAAGAATCATCAATATAAACTTGCGCTCCATAGGGGTTACTGGTTACATAGAGCGAACCATGGGAAAATAATGAACACCCGGTTAGCAGAAAAAAAATAAATAAAAAAATAATAAACCAAAAAAGAAAAATCTTCTTTTTGCTGAACATTTTTGTCACCTTGCCTTGTAATATTCAATAAAACATGTAGCGCACTCGTATAGCGGGTGGCTTTAAAAACTCCTCTAAAAGAGGTGTAAAATTATTACTCAAAATGAATAAATATGCCGCACTAATACCTGAATACCAATAAGTATCAGGATGACACCACCTGCCAGCTCTGCATATTTTTCCACTAAACAACCTAATATTTTTCCTATCTTAACACCTATTAAAGATAAAATGAAAGTTATCAAACCAATAATAACAATAATTGGCAGAATATCCATTTCTAATATCGATAGACTCACACCAGCAATAAAGGCATCAATACTAACTGCAATTGCCAGAAATAATAGTACTGATGTCTTGTTAAAATTAATAGGCTTACATCTTTCCTTATTCTGAAAAGACTCATAAATCATTTTTCCTCCAATGGCCAACAAAAGCACAAAAGCAATCCAATGATCATAGCGCGCTATATATTGTTCTATACTTTGACCTAGCCACCAGCCAAGCCAGGGCATCACCGTCTGAAAAACTGCAAAGAATAGAGCAATTTTAAAAGCATAGACAAAATTAACTGAGTTTGAAACAATACCACCAGTAATCGAAACGGCAAAAGCATCCATAGCCAAGCCAACTCCTAAAAACGCTGCTGAAAAAAAAGACATTCTACCTCTCCAAAATGGTTTAAAACTTTACGAATTACGAATATTGGGGACAAGTTCCAAGAAACCTGCCCCCAATTTAATTCCTAATTTCTTAGACAAAAACTTTTTAAAATCCTGACCTTCTAAAATTTTTCCAGTCCTAAATGATTTTTTAATAGAAGAAAAATAACTTCTTTCCCAAAGGCTTCCGGTACGATTATATTTTTGTTTACAAACTGTGTATATCTCAAGTTAAGTTTTTACATTAGTTTTGCTAAATCTATCTAATAATCCAAAACAATACTTCTTCCCGCTATCCTCAAAATACATTTTGCCTATTGTTCCCTCTTTGTACAATATGGTGAGAATAATCCACTAATACAACCCTTGCATGCCTTGGCATAAATCATTTTAGCAAATAATACAGAATAGGTCTACTTCTATAATAAAATAATCCATTTTCCTATGATATACTTTAGTATAAGATATTAGATAGAGAGGTTATTAATATGAATTGGATATTGTTTATAAGCAGCTCTTCTTATTGTACAGGCAATTAATATCTTGCTTCCTGATGAACTAATTATTAGGTGGTTTGGCAAAGAAAGCGGGATAAAGGGAATTATGACTGGAGGAATTTTGGCAGGACTGTTACAGGGTGGTCCATATGCAGTGTATCCCATCATCCAATCACTATTTCAGAAAGGGGCACATATAAGTATTATTATAACTATGCTAATTGGATATGGTGCAATTAGATTGAGCCGTATCGCCTATGATTTTATTTTTTTGAACCTCAGATTATTGGATTAAGGCTCCTATTTGCCATTCCGTTAACAATTATATCAGGAATTATTTTGTACTTTATTCTTTAATTAGAAAATCAGTTTAGTATAAAGTATCGAGTCCAAATACAAAAAACAAATAAAGACTGACTTTTTTTCAGTTTTTCTTTTTCCTTGTACTTATTCTCACCAGCTTTAACTAAAAACTGAGAATTGATAACTATAAACCTCTTTGTAGCCCGTTAATCCAACAGTATTTTTTTATTTTTTTCACTCGATACTACATACTCAATACCCGATACTTTTTTAAAACATTTGACAATAAATATTTAATTTCTATATGATAACAAATAATACTAAATATCTAATTTTTATTCTTTCACTATTTCTCTTTGATTTCTTTGATGTTAAATCAGCTTAGCCTATTAGTTTATTAAAATTAAATAATTTCAGGAAATAATAAGAACAAATGAATAATAAATCAAAACAAAAGTATCAATTTAATCAAGAATTTAAGCCCAGAATTCCAAAAAGAAATCATGTTTCAACATTTGACTTTTTCTTAGTTATCTTTTTAATTGCCCTGGTATTCTATCTTTTTCAATATAGTGATATAGATAAAATACTTATTGCAGCAATAGTTGCCCTGATAGGAATAGGTATTGAAATGTTTAGCCATATATTTACTTATGTTTTAACTCTAATCCAGTCCATCCCTTATATCGGGCCTATGATTGCAAAAGTAATAACCTGGCCAATTTTTGTAACATTGAATGTCATGGCATATTTTGTTTCCCTAATTGTTATTCGTTTTAAAGGAATAGCAATGGTTAAAGATGCCCGTGTTCTAACCACTATTTTTCTGATTGGCCTACTGCTCGGCTTTATCCTGGGACGTTTATTCTAATTTAAAATTAAGTGCCTTAAGGTGCTCCAAACCATTATTCTCGATAAATATACAGGCATTGTTTAAAGCATTTTTAATTGCTATAGCCTTAGATCTTCCATGGCATATAAAACACAAACCATTTACTCCCAACAATGGTGCACCACCATAGGTTTTATAATCTCTTTTTATAGCATATTCAGATAATTTTTCTTTCAATAGGTTGGTCGTTTGATCCTTCGGTAGTTTTTCCAGAATGCTTACGCTAAAATCAGTCATAAACATCTTAGCAAGGCCTTCAACTGTCTTCAGAAAAATATTCCCTATAAACCCATCACAAACAATTACATCCGCTAATCCTAAGAAAATTCCCCTACCTTCAATGTTTCCTACAAAATTAAGGTCATCTCTTTTGGAAAGCAATTCGTAAGTTTCTCTACTAACACGATTCCCCTTGGTTTTTTCTTCTCCAATATTCAATAAGGCTACTTCAGGATTCTCGATTTGGAGTTCAGCTCGGGCATAAGCAGAACCCATTAAAGCAAAATGTAGCAGATGTACAGGCTTACAATCAACATTGGCACCCATATCCAGAATAACTTTTTTACCTTTTAAAGTAGGAATAACAGCCGCAATGGCCGGACGCTTAATATTATTAATGCAACCCAGCTTATAAAGTGCCGCCGCCATCACTGCCCCACTATTGCCGGCTGAGATAAAGGCTTCCGTTTCTCCGTTTTTAAGTAAATCCATACCAGTCATAATCGGGGAATTTCTTTTGCCCCTAATAACTTCGGTTGGCAAGGTATCGCCATTAATTACATCAGGGCAATCTACTATCTGGACCTTTTCCGTTTTAAACGGGTATTTTTCTAGTCCATTCTCAATTAATCTTTTTTCCCCTAACAGGGTAATATCACAATCGTGTTCTTGTAAAAAAAACGAAGCTCCTTTTAAAGTTTCCTCAGGGCTATAATCTCCACCCATAATATCCAGTGCAATATTCAAATACAATCCCCCCTTATTACCTGCTTCTAAGAACAGGTAAAATGATTAATAATTTTATTATAATGATTGTAACACTGAATATCAAAAAAACAATAATGAAGAAGATATTTTTTGGTTATCGAAGAATTATGGTTTGGCAAATAAGAAAGAAACTATCATATTAAATTTAACTAATAACTAATCGTTTCTTCTGTATGACAGGAGATAAACAAATATCGCACCCGCATAATATGTGGTTTTAAGAGTTTTAAGAGCCCCTAAAAGAGGCTTAACTTTTTAGCTCTTTTTCTTTCGTTTTTTTATACTTTAGCTATAATATTTCTTAAGCAATATAACTTCCAATTTTGGACTTCAAGTAAAAAATTGTAATCTAGCTTATCTTAATCTTTTTATGGTAAAACTACTTTATTCAACCATTATCACTTTCTTAGAAGTTGGTTTTTTATAGTTAAATAAATGTATAGGTAGTTATGTAGTTATGAATTTTAGAGGTACCCTAATATTCTTCTTTTAAATCCCTTTCTATTATATGCTCATCGATAATGTTAACTATTTCTTCTTTAAATTTATTTGTGTTTTCCATTTCTTCTCTCCTTCTCCCTATTTTTTACCAGTATGTCATTACCTGTTTATAAACTTCTTATATGCATATACAAGTAAAAAGAAAGATTAAATGGAAACTAGTTTAATAAATATTTTTGGATTTAAGAATAAAGTTAACTTTATCAATATTTAAATCACCCGCTAGTTCCATAACTGCGGCAATATATTCAAAATGAACTTCCTTATCAGCATAAACCTCAATTCCTTCG
>CAZAJW010000229.1:0-10400 GCA_964485485.1 uncultured Atribacterota bacterium
ATTATTCTTCAATTCTTCCAGTGATTTTATACTATATTCTTCCATTTTCCATAGGTAATACAAAACAGCTGCAGCTGACAGCTCCCAGTCATCATTAAATCCCCCCATCATTTTAAAATGATTAATTGTTTGTTTGTCAACCAGGTTGGCTCTGCCGGTCATATTAACTATATTATGAAAGTAGTATTGCACGGTATCAATAATAGTCTGATAATAGGAAGAAGAAACATCGACCAATACCCCGTCTATATCAAAAATAATCGTATCAACTTCAGCCAATAAAGAAAAAAATTCTTTTTTGATTAAAATGTTATTTTCCTGTAAATAGTTCTTAATCAAGTTTTTCTCCAAAAGTTTATTTACCATTACTCTCTTATTCTCAGCGCATGCGCATGGGCAGGTAATCCTTCTAAATCTGCCAAACGGGCAATCTTATCTCTATCCTGAAGCAATTTATCTTTTCTGCAATATATAACGCTACTTCGTTTTAAAAAGTCATGAACTGACAATACTGAAAATTGCCTGGCACTTCCCATGGTCGGCAGGATATGATTAGGGCCTGCCCAATAGTCACCTAGTGGTTCCGGTGAATACTGGCCTAAAAAGACAGCACCAAAATTTTTTAATTCCCCAAGATAAGACCATGGATCATTAATCTGCAATTCTAAATGTTCCGGAGCAAATTCGTTAATTAAGTCAATAACTAATTTTTTATCTTCTGCTAGAATAATCCTACCGTTTTTAGTCAACGAACTAGTAATAATATCTTTTCGCTGGCAATGTGCTATCTGTTGATTAATTCCTTTTTGGACTTGCTCAGCTATTTGTTTTGAGGTTGTAACCAGGACAGCCCTGGCATCCTCATCATGCTCGGCCTGGGAAAATAAATCTGCAATAATATAATCCGTGTTAGCACCTTTCTCTGCCCAGATGAGAATCTCACTGGGACCAGCTAGCATATCAATATCGACCTGCCCGAAAACCTGTTTTTTAGCAATGGTTACATACATATTACCTGGACCGACAATCTTATCTACCGGCTTAATGGTTTCAGTTCCATAAGCAAGGGCAGCAATGGCCTGAGCGCCGCCAACCTTATAAATCTTCGCAATACCTAATTCATGTGCCGTCATTAACAAATAGGGTGATATTTTTAATCTGGACCCCAGGGGAGTGGCTACATATATCTCTTTTACACCGGCAATCAGAGCGGGGACTGCACCCATAATCAGCGAAGATGGATATTCTGCCGTTCCGCCTGGCACATAAACCCCGACCCGTTCCAAAGGTCTTATCAGTTGACCTAAAACCATGCCCTCCTCTTGATGAGATAACCATGATTTTTCCAGCTGGTTTCGATGAAAAGACTTAATCCTTTTAATAGATTCTTTAATAATCTCAAGCATTTCATCTTTAACCAGGGATTTCGCTTCCTCGAATTCACTCTTTGTTACTTCCATTTCCGAGAGCTTCATATTATTATGGTCCAGACGATGGGTTAATTCAAGAAGACCTTGATTTCCCTTTTTCTTAACCTGTATAATAATTTCCTCAACTTTCTTCTCCAGGTCTTCCGGCAATTTCTCATTGTTTCTCTTTTTTATACTGTCAAAAATAACAGCCTTATTATATTCATTAATAACTAAAATCTTAACTAAGTTCATCTTGAACACCCTTATCTAAAATTTTATTTAACTTTTTCCTGAACCATAATCTGATTGATTGACTATTTTTCTCAACACCTGAACGACTTCATGTACCTGCCGATGTTTGGTTTTATAACTAATACGATTGGTAATTAACCGTGCACTTATTGAAGTAATTTCATCAATCACTCTCAAATTATTTTGTCTAAGCGTTTTTCCGGTAGAGACTAAATCAACAATGATATCAGCTAATCCAACTTGTGGAGCAAGTTCTACAGAACCATAGAGGGTAATTATTTCTCCATGAATTCCCTTCTTAAGGCAATAATTGCGAGTGATATTGGGATATTTAGTAGCAATCTTCAGAGGTAATCTTTGCTCTATACCTCTCATTACCTTTTCTTTGGACTGAGTGGCGGCAAGTACAATACTGCACACTCCCAATCCAAGGTCTAATAATTCATATACATTCTTTTTATCCTCTAACAGGACATCTTTTCCTGCAATTCCTATGTCTGCCACACCACATTCTACGTAGGTGGGATTATCTTTAGGCTTGGTAATAATAAATCGAAAAGTTTCCTCCCGGTTGTAAAAAACCAGTCTTCTATCGGTTTTTTCGTCATAATCAATCAACCCGAAACGACCTGATTTCTTTAATAAATTTATGATAGATTGAAATAGCCGACCGCTGGGCAAGGCAACAGTCATGATAATATTTTTATTCGCTTTCTCCATAATATACCTTTTCTTCTTGTTTTGTTTCTAAATCATACCGAACTAGCTGGTTAAAATCGCCTGATTGAAAATCAATCAAATAGCGTATTTTTTTATCTAAAGCATACTGCACGGCTTGCTCCTCAGACTGTTCAATTTCTAATTCCAGTTCTACTATATTGTCAAGTTTTCTCAATTTTTCAGCTAGTTTAAAGGCTAAGCTGATTAAATCTTTTCGATATCTGATAAGATATTTTCGTCTATCCAATGACTGTTTATCAATCTTATTCTCCTGACTTAAGACCCTTCCTAATTTTTCTATACCAATGGCTACACCGGTAGATGGTATATCTTTCCCAAACTTTTGACACAGGTAATCATAACGACCGCCTCCACATATCGGTGAACCCATATATCCAGTATATCCCTCAAAAACGATCCCGGAATAGTAGTCAAAATTTCTTATGATTCCCAAATCAATGATGATATAACGCTCAAGTCCATACATCTTAAGGTACTGATAAACCTCTTTAACTTCTTGTAAGGCTAAGCTTGCTGTAATATTATTTTTTTTTAATGTTTGTTCTGCTTCTTCAAGGACAGATTCGTCTCCCCTCAAGTGAGGTAATTGCAAAATAGTTTCCCGATCCTGCCGGGACATATTATATTGCAACATTAGTTTTTCCAATAATACAAAATCTTTACTCATTATGGTTTTACGTAACTCTGTTTTATATTCCGCAATTAGGGGTAACTGATCCATTAGTGAATTGAAAAAACTGGCACTCCCTATATCAATGTAAAATCTTTGTAATCCTGCGTTAATTAAAGCTTGAATTGCCACTGCAATAACTTCAGCATCAGCCAATCGATTGTTTATACCAAGCAGCTCTATACCAGCCTGATGAAACTCCTGTTGATCTTCCGTGTTATTTGCTATCTTTCTAAAAACATGATTTAGATAATAAAACTTATGAAGATTTTGACTTTTTTCCCCAAGTTTAGTTGCAGCTATCCGGGCAATGGGTGTAGTCATATCAGGACGAAGAACGATAATCTCACCATCAGGATTTAAAAACTTAAACATTCTTTCTCTTAACTCCGGTCCAATGCCCTGTACCAGGTAATCATAATATTCCAGTGTTGGTGTATCAATTTCCTGATAACCCCACTTTTCAAAGACTTCCCTTAGCCTGTTTTCACAAACCCTTCTTTTCTCCATTTCTTCGGGTAAAACATCTTGAAATCCCCTAATAATTTTCATAATTCATAACACCTATCCGCTCGCTCTTTAAAATTAAATGAAATATTGATTAAAATATATTTATTTATTTAAATCTTTACCATATTAAATAACTAATAATAAAATTAACGAAAGTATATCATTTTATTTAGTAAAGGTCAATAGGAATTTAAAATTTACGGAAAAAAGCAGTAACTACAAAAAAAGCTAATCCGAAAATAAGTAAGAAGGTATGCCGGTTTGCACAATTTATTATTTTAATATTCTTTCTATTCTGTCTGTTCAGTTAGTAATTGACCTACATTAAATATTTTCCGAAAATGAAAACCGGTAATGGAGTAAGTAATGGCTGCCGGTAATAACTTCGGGCGATGGAACAGTGTCCAGAAGAATACTTTCCAGTAGTATATCCTCCCTTTCTCTATTATTCCCAGATACCAGATAGATTTTAAAAAAGCTGCCAGGTAAACCCAGCGTAAACGATTGGCTCTTAGCTTAAATTTTTTTACATTCAAGGTTCTGAGAAGAGATAAAACTCGGTTATAGTAATAGCGGGGCGAATAGATAGTATTTAATATTTTTTTATACCCTTTCAATAATTCATGATAGTTCATTTTGGGAATAAAGTTAATGGAAAAATCAGTATTACTTCCACTGGGATATTTTAAAAAACGATTTTCCTTAATAAGACGATGATACAATTTTGTTCCTATTGGTGCATTCAATAAACCCACCATGGCAGTAACTATACCACTATTTTGAATAAAATTAATCATTTCATCGAAGATGCCGGGAGGATCGTGGTCAAATCCCACAATAAATCCACCTGTTACCGTCATACCATACTGTTGTACTTTATGGATAGATTGAATCAGGTCCCTATTCCTGTTTTGATTTTTATGGCATTCTTTCAGGCTTTCCTCGTGTGGTGTTTCAATACCGATAAATACTGAGTCAAAACCGGAGTCTGCCATCATATTCATAATATCTTCCTCATCGGCAATATTGATTGAAGCCTGGGTTCCAAAAGAAAAACAATGATTTCTTTCTTTATTCCATTCGAGTATGGCCGGAAGAATTTCCTCACGTAATTTTTTCTTACTTGCTATGAAATTATCATCTACGATAAATATTCCTTCCCTCCATCCTAATTGGTATAATTTATCCAATTCTTGCAATATTTGAGCTTGTGATTTAGTCCTGATTTTATGACCAAAAAGTAAAGTCACATCACAGAAATCACAGTTAAAGGGACAACCACGGGAATATTGAAGACACAATGAATTATATTTGTTTAGATTGTCAACCAGTTCCCAAGCAGGGGCAGGTGAATTTTCCATATCAGCTTTCTCTTTGCTGGTATAAATCCTTTTGGGAGTTCCATTTTCTAAGTCTCTTAAAAAATCAGGCAAAGTAACTTCTGCTTCATTTAAAACCAAATAGTCAGCTCGGTCAAAATCCTGATAAGAAGCGGTAAAAAGAGGGCCACCGGCAACAACAATAGCACCCAATTTTTTACATCGTGCAATAAGCTTTTTGGCAGATTCTCTCTGGATGGACATAGCACCGATAAAAACATAATCAGCCCATTTTATATCCCGGTCTTTCAGCTTATCACCTGCGGAAAGATCCACTAATTTTTTCTCCCATTCTACAGGAAGCAAAGCAGCTACCGTTAACAATCCCAAGGGTGGCAGGCTTGCTTTTTTGGAAACGAATTTTAGGGCATAATTATAGCTCCAGAAGGTTTCGGGATAGGCAGGATATATCAGTAATATTTTCATAAATAAATATCCTCCTTTCATTAATTTGGATATCTACTATATTATATTTTGATATCTGTAGGTAAATTTCTTTGAATCTTGATTAATCCTATTTAGCAACATTATAACACTTTTTTTGATTTTTTCAGCATGATGCCGGCAGCAAAGCGACCGGTATCTCCATTATCTTTTCTACTGGAGAAAAATATGTCAGAATGACAGCAGGTACAAAGTCCGGCCACTGCAATATTTTTTTCGGGTATATTGCAATCTAACAGCTGTATTTTGTTTGTCTCCCATAGATTAAAATATCCACTTCCGTCTTTAGCTATAGCTTGAACTAAATGGTTTTCTTTTGGAAATGTCTTCCTGACCTTGTCCACAACCTCCGGTCCAACCTGATAACAACAAGGACCAATTGATGGACCAATAGCGCAAATAATATCCTGTGGCTTACAATCCCAATAGGTCTGCATTAAAGATACTGTCTTTTCTGTAATCAAACCGATTGTCCCTTTCCAACCTGCATGAATTAAACCGATAATCTTCTTTTCCCTATCATATAATAATACCGGAACACAATCTGCTACAAAGATGAGAAGACAGATATCTTCTTGGTTTGTTATCATAGCATCATTTTCTTTTAAAGCAGTTGAAATGTTCTTAGCGCCACTGCCTCTTTCGGCTTGGCCTACAATGGATATATTGGTTCCGTGTACCTGGTTAGAGATAGTGAAACTTTGCAGTGGTATATTCTGGGATTTTGCTAGTTTAGCGCGGTTTCTAAGGACATTTTCCACTTTATCACCTACATGGAAAGCCAGGTTAAAGGTATGAAAAGGTGCCGTGCTATAGCCGCCCTGTCTGGTAGTAATAAAATGAAGCACATTTTGATATTTTGATAAACCCGAAAAAAGAAATAGCGGCAAATTATTTAATTTATCTTGCTTGAGATAAATATCTGATTTAAGATTACTGTTTAATTCAATCATATCCCTCTACAATACAGGCAGGTTCCCTGGATATTAAAATAAAATATAAGCTATTCTGCTTGCCTTATTTTGATTGATCATGCTTGCCGTTAACCTGAACATATTCCGATAACCAATTGTGAATGGGTGAAAAATCCTTAAAAATTTGAAAAACAAGTTTTAGTAGATTTCTATTATACAACTCGGACGGAATTGGCATCTCTGTATTAGCCAAAAGGGAATTAAAACAGATTAATTCTTCCCTCTTACCTTGAACTTGATATCCTTCCGGAATCCCCTTATAATATTCCCTGCTTACCTGGTAATCAGGATTTTCGCGTATCTTTTCAACAATAGAGACTAATTTTTCTCCGCTTTTTGGGTCAGCAACTGCTTTACGATAATTATGAAGTACCTTTCTAGAAAATGATTTTATACCCGCAGAAAGATATAATTGGTCAGGTCTTAATTCAAAATAATAACCGGGAGACTCGTTTACTTTTCGTACTCCCTGCCAGAACCATATCCCCAAGTATGTTTTATAGGGTTCCTGTTCACTGGCATACCTGGTATCTCGATAAATCCTGGTTATAGAACGATTTATTTTTGGATCGGCATGGATTCCCGGAGATATCTTTTGAAGTAATTCTCCCATTTCAACCACAAAGTCACTTGCCGGTTTTACTACTTTTTTATTATAGTCTTTTTTACGAGCTAGAAACCATTCACGATTATTATTCTCTTTCAAATTCTTAAGAAAAAAAATGGTTTCTGCTGAAAAACCTTCGAATTGATTGTCCTTAGATAACATTTTTTATCCCCCTGTTGTATTACCTAAATATTTGAAAAAAATATTACGATAAATTTTTATCAATTTCTTTTATTTTTTGAATTAATAATTGAGCAAGTATTTGATGATTTTCCTGGTTAAGGTGAACACCATCTATCGAACTTGTCTTCACACTAGAAGAAATATCCAAAAAATGACAGCGATTCTTTAAAGCAATTTTCTGATATTCCAAGGCTAGTTGTATTGACTTATCTCTGGTATTTTGAAATGGTGAGTTAGGCAGGTTATCTTTTAAAACATAGGGAATAGAAAGTAATAAAATCTGGGGTGGAATACCATTGAAGCTATATTGAACTTCTTTTATTAATCGAATCATTTTTTCCATGTTGATAACAATATCTTGAACTGAACCATGAAAATAATTTTTTAAATCATTGATCCCCAAAAGCACGATTACCATATCCAGAGGACGATGCGTTTCCAGGCATGGCAATAAATACTTCATCCCATTTCTTCCGGGGTGGGTTGGATCATCCCAGGCTATCGTTCTTCCATTTAAACCTTCTTCAATAATTTGGTATTCTTTTTCAAGTAATCGAGCTATCACTCCTGTCCAGCGACTATCATAATCCAATCGTTCGCCGGTGCCGGGAATGTATCCCCATGTATTGGAATTTCCATAACATAAAACTCGTTTAACCATTGGAATCAGAAGTCCCTTTTAACCCAATGTCATCCGCAATCTCCTGCATGCCTTTAATGGTATCATCAATTAATTCTGATAGATCTGTGCCAAGCATTTCTGCACCTTTTTGAATAATATCTCTATTAACACCTGCTGCAAAACGCTTATCTTTCCATTTCTTTTTAACAGATTTTACCTTTACATCCATCACGCTTTTAGATGGTCTTACCAATGCAGTGGTTACAACCAATCCAGTTAACTCATCAATAGCATAGAGTGTTTTCTCTAACCTGGTTTCCGGTTTTACATCTGAACAAATCCCCCAGCCATGACTTACTACTGCACGGATATAATCATCGGGCCAATTTTTTTCTTTTAGTATTTCACGGCTTTTTGAACAATGCTGCTCGGGGTATTTTTCGTAATCCAAATCATGAACCAAGCCAATTATACCCCATTTATCTTCATCTTCACCTTCTTTTCGGGCTATATAACGCATTACGCCTTCCACAGCAAGGCCATGCTTAATTAGGCTATCATCCTGGTTATACTCTTTTAGCAACTGTAGGGCATCTTCTCTGGTAGGTATATAGTTTTCTTTTTCCATAAAAACCTCCGTGTATACATTATCTATTCTCTTTTATCATTGCTATTCATTATAACACCAGAGTATAAGAATGAAAAGCAATAAAATTATTAACCACTATACCATATTCTTGTATAACTCTGCTTCTTGACGAATTTTACGAATCTCGCTTCTAAGAAAAAACCAGGTAATAATTGCAGAAAAGATATCTGCTATCGGATAAGATATCCAAATTCCCAGTAGGCCAAGCTGAGTAAACCGGGGTAAAATGATTATCAGGGGAATAAAAAGTAGCACCCGTCGTAGCAAAGAAAAAACGATAGCAGGCATCGCCTTACCCAGGGCTTGAAATAAAGTTGCCCCGGTTATCTGGATACTCAAAACCGGAATACTAAATAGCATAATTCTCATTATCGGGATACCTGTTTGAATCACCTCTAAGTCAGTGGTAAAGATAGCTATCACCTGAGCCGGCCATAATATAACAATAAGACAAAGGAAAGAGGAAAGAATCAACAATACTTTGATGGTCAAATTTAATACTTCAAAAACTCTATTATATTGTCGGGCACCATAATTATAACCGGCAATAGGCTGCATTCCCTGAACAACTCCAAACATGGGCATGAATAGAAAGCGGGTTATTTTGATTATCACACCCAGAATAATAATGGCCAGGTCACCCCCATAAAAACGCAATGACTGATTGACCAGCAATGTAGATATACTTCCCGAAGACAAACGGGCAAAAGAAGGCAACCCTACAATGATAATCTCTTTAATAATTGATAAATTAGGTTTCAAGTGATGCAATTTTATCGTCAAGGATGTTTCTTTTCCATAAATATAATGCAAAATATATACAAATGAACAAAATTGAGCCGTTATGGTTGCCAGGGCTGCTCCCTGAATTCCCAGGTTAAATACAAAAATGTAAATCGGATCCAGGATAATGTTTAAAATCGCACCTATTAACATGGAAACCATGGCTACCCGGGCATTGCCTTCGGCACGTATTAAATTATTGGAAGAAATAGCAAAAGAAAAGAAAGTCAAACCCCATAATATAACTACAACATAGTCTCTGGCATAAGGTAAAATAGTTTGAGTGGCACCAAAAAATAACAGGATTTGCTCAATAAAAATCAGGCCAATGACAGAAACTGTTAAAGATAAGGCAATAATACAGAAAAATGAATTACCAACCACGCATTTGGCCCGCTCAACCTTCCCGGCTCCCAGGCTTCTGGAAACAGCAGAACCTGCTCCGATTCCAATCGTTTGAGCAATAGCCACAATCAAAATTTGAAGCGGAAAAGCAATTGCCAGTGCACCAATTGCCAGTGAGCCGACACCTCTTCCCACAAAAATAGTATCCACTAAATTGTACAGAGCATTGGCTACCATTCCTACTACTGCCGGGAAAGAAAGTCTTAGCAGTAATTTATTTACTTTTTCTTGCCCTAGACGAAGAACTTTTTGTTTAATTTTAGTTTTCTCCTAAATCTAATTAAAATGCTTACCTTTAAAAAATATTGAAGACAATTCAAAAGTATATCGAATGGAAAAGAAAAAGTAAAGCTATAGTCTTCTCCAATGCAAGATGAGCCTGAAATGTGTCTGTAAATGTCAACAAATTTGACCTTTGTCAAAATCCTTGTTTTCTTGTCAAAGAGCAAATTGCTTGCTACTTTAAGTTTGAGTATAAAAGACTCAATAGGAAGATAATCCATCAGGAATGCAAAGAAACTGATAAAAAATATTTTAAAAAATAGAAAGATTCATCACCGTATATCGTATATCAATAAACTTTTCTTAACATTTAATATTTCAATTTTACACTTAAAAAGGATAAAATCTTATTTAAGCAGTTAAAACTTCTATGTCCATGGTTTTGCCTAGTTCCTTAATCTCTTCTCTTATATCTCCATATACCCAGGCATGGTGATGTCCAACAATGCTTTCTTTTTTAAAGAAATCTTTAACATCATCTACTTGG
>CAZAJW010000230.1:0-2374 GCA_964485485.1 uncultured Atribacterota bacterium
TCCCCTGAACATATTCTGGGCCGTTAGCTCAGTTGGTAGAGCACCTGACTTTTAATCAGGGTGTCACAGGTTCGATACCTGTACGGCCCACCAATTGTATTAAGAAACCTGCGAGGGTGGTGGAATTGGTAGACACGCTGGATTTAGGATCCAGTGGGTAACTCCATGCGGGTTCGAGTCCCGCCTCTCGCACCAGAAAATAAAAAATACGATACTAGACAAGGAAAGCAAAAAACTAAAAATATTTAAATAGTGTTTTATAAAAGAAAAAATTGATAGTGCAAAAACATCTGCCGCAAAGAACATTTGCGGTTTTATTATGATTGCGCAAATATCCGTGGAGGTAGAATAAAAAATATGATTCAAATTGAAAAAGGCAAGAAAGAAAACAATAAAATAGAAATTAAAGTAACCGTTGAGCATGATAAGGTTCAGCAGGAATTTAATAATATTTACCATGAACTGTCACAAAAAGTGAAAATACCCGGATTCCGAACAGGTCGTATTCCTACTAATATATTGGAAATGAATTTAGGTAAAGAGTACATTAACCATCAAGTCGCTGAAAAACTCATCAAAGAAACTTATCTTGAAGCAATAGACCAGAGTAAACTAGACCCAATTGATGTACCCAAAATTGACCTGGTGCAGATTGATAAAGAAAAACCATTCATCTATAAAATGAATTTAGAAGTAAAGCCTGATATTGAAATACCCAAATTGACTGATATAGTAATTGGAAAGAAAATACCAAAAGTTACCGAAAAAGAGGTAAATGACGATTTGGAAAGAATCAGGGAAAGTCATGGAAAATTAAAAGTGGTTTCTGATAGAGCATCTAAAATGGGAGATTTTTTGGTTATTGATTATGACACAGTTGTTGATGATAAACCAATCCCTGATGGTAAAAAGGAAAAACAAATGATTCAGCTGGGAGATAAAATACCAAAGGAATTTAATGAAAATTTAGTTGGTTTAAAGCCCGGGGACGAAAAAGAAATAAAAATGAAAGTTCCGGAAGATGTGGATGATAAAAAAGTTGCCGGAAAAGAAATTACATATCGAATTAAATTAGCTGATATAAAAGAAAAAGAACTTCCAGCTTTAGATGATGAATTTGCCAAAACTTCAGGTGATTATAAGAACCTGGATGAATTAAAGAAACACATTAACAAACAATTAACCGAGAGAGCAAAATATCAAGCGGAAAGTGAATTCAATGAAAACTTGATGGAAAAAGTTGCTGAAAAATGTGATTTTGCAGTACCAGAAGTTTTGGTTGAGAAACAGATAGAAAATATGATGAGGAACCTGGAAGAAGATTTAAAGAATAGAAATATGAGCATGGAAGACTATTATAAAATGATTAAAGCCGATGAAGCTAAGGTAAAGAAAGAATATCGACCTTTAGCAGAAAAACAGATTAAAAAAGAATTGGTTCTTGACAAAATAATTCAAGATGATAAAATAGCTGCCACTGAAGAAGATATTAATAAAAAAATTGAAGAAATTGCCGAAAGTACCAACCAAAAGCCATTGAAAGTAAGGGCAATGTTTGAAAAAAATAAAACATTAGATAATATAAAAGATCAGATCAAAAGAGAAAAAGTAATTGAGATATTGTCTAAACAAGTTAAGGTTAATGAAAAATAAGGGAGGTCCTTTACTATGAATCTAGTACCAATTGTAGTGGAAAAAACTCCTCAGGGAGAAAGATCCTATGACATATATTCACGTTTATTAAAAGAGAGAATTATTTTTTTGGGAACAGAAATTGATGACCAGGCTGCTAATATTATTATTGCTCAATTACTGTTTTTGGAAGCAAATGAACCGGAAAAAGATATATTTATCTATATAAACAGTCCGGGTGGTTCAGTTAGTTCAACCATTGCCATCTATGATACTATTCAGTACATAAAATCTGATGTTTCAACCATTTGTATTGGCATGGCTGCCAGCGGAGCTGCCTTGATTCTTGCCTCCGGGGCAAAAGGAAAACGGTCTTCTTTGCCTAATTCCAGAATTATGCTACATCAACCGTTAGGCGGAGCCCAGGGCCAGGTCTCTGATATAGAAATTCAGACCAAAGAGTTACTAAGAATTAAGAAAAAAATCAATGAAATATTAACTTATCACACAAATCAGCCATTAGAAAGAATAGAAAAAGATACTGACCGGGACTTTTTTATGACCGGTGATGAAGCAAAAGCTTATGGTGTTGTTGATGAAGTAATTAAAAAGCGTGTTTGATTTTTTAAAAAAAATAGATTGAGGTGTTTTAAATGAAATGTTCATTTTGCGGGAAAGACCAAAGTGAAGTCAAAAAAATTGTTTCAGGTCCTAATGGGGTCAATATCTGCAGTGAATGCAT
>CAZAJW010000231.1:0-3599 GCA_964485485.1 uncultured Atribacterota bacterium
AAAAATTGTCATCTAGCTTATCTTAATCTTTTTATGGTAAAACCATTTTATTTAACCATTACCAGCTTCTTAGAAGGTGGTTTTTTATGGTTAAATAAATGTTTACAATTCTCTTTTATTAAGCTATTTCAATTTCATTGCAAAGATAAACATCCTGGATTGCATGGAATATTTTAACACCTTCTTCCATTGGCTTCTGGAATGTTTTTCTTCCTGAAATAATCCCCATTCCCCCGGCTCTTTTATTAATAACAGCAGTTTTAACAGCTTGTTGTAAATCATTTTCCCCGGAGGCTCCTCCGGAATTGATTAAACCGATTCTACCCATAAAACAGTTGACAACCTGATAACGGGTAAGGTCAATAGGGTGATTGGTGGTTAATTGTTCATAGACTAAGGGACTAGTTTTCCCGAATCCGATAGCATTATAACCACCATTAGTGGTAGGTTGTTTTTGTTTAATTAAATCTGCTTCAATAGTAGCACCAATATGATTAGCCTGTCCTGTTAGATCAGCTGAAGTATGATAATCAACTCCTTCTTTCTTGAATGCTGAATTTCTTAGATAACACCATAATACTGTAAACATGCCCAGTTGATGTGCCTGCATGAAGGCAAGAGAAACCTCTTCAATTTGTCTCCGAGATTCTTCTGAACCAAAATAAATGGTAGCACCAACTCCCCTGGCACCCATTTCATAAGCCTGTTCCACTGTGGCAAACATTGTTTGGTCATAGCGATTGGGATAAGACAATAATTCATTGTGGTTTATTTTTACGATAAAAGGAATTTTATCTGCATACCTGTTGGAAACTATTCCCAATACTCCTAAGGTTGATGCTACTGCATTACATCCCCCTTCTATAGCTAATTTAACAATATTTTCAGGGTCGAAATAAATGGGATTAGGGGCAAAAGAAGCCCCGGCCGAATGTTCAATTCCCTGGTCTACAGGTAAGATGGAAAGGTAGCCAGTGCCTTTTAGTCTGCCATGATTAAAAACATGCTTTAAATTTTGCTTTACTTGATTTGAGCGGTCAGATATTTCAAAAATGCGTTCAACAAAATCAGGTCCGGGTAAATGAAGATCTTTCTTAGTAATTGTCTCACATTGATGCCCGAATAGGTAAGCAGAATCTTTTCCTATTATTTTTTCAATTTCGTTATAATTCATAGTTTTTGACCTCCTTCTAAATCCAAATTCTTGACTAATACATATCGCACCCGCATAGCGGGTGTCTTTAAAAATCTCTAAAAGAATTTTAACTTTTTCTTGGTACCTTTTTGTAATGCTTTTTTATATTTTGACTGAATATTTCTTAGCGCTATAACTCTCTTAGATTTCAGATAAAAAATTATCATATGGATTATCTTGATATTTTTTTGGTAAAACCACTTTATTTGTATTATTTCCAATATGTTACAACATTTATCATTGATTTGTAAAATCAACCCTCTATATTGTCTATATTTTGATACATATTCAATATTTGTGCAACATTAGAAATCTCAATAATTTGCCAATAACCATTCATGTTTCTCATTTTGACTTCCAGTAAAAAATTAGCCTCTTTCTTCTTATCCAGGTAAGTTAAGCCAACCTGTGCAATGTTGCCATTTATTTCAGTATAGTTAATTGACTGTTGATCCCACTGTTCCGGGTCAATTTTTTCTTTGATGACTTGAATAACTATTGAGGATATATTATTTTCTTTCTCCTCTTCACTACTACTCCACTGCCCTGTAGCAATATAATCGAGCACCTCTTTCTTGATTATTTCTTTTAAATTTGGCTTAACCACCGAAAGAAGGGTATTGCCTATTTCATTTCTGATTTCACTCCACCTACTTCCGGTTTCTTCTTTGGAGGTATAATATTCCCAGGTTTGCACAACGATACTGTCCACTACTTCATCTACAGCAACATACTTATTGAAAGCCGTGACATTTTGTTCGTCCATGGCTTTCTCTAATTGTCTTAAAGAATACTGCGGAGAAACCATCATTCTCCAGAGGAAAAACCCTGAAAAAACAATTATTAGCAAAATAACAAAAATATAAAATTTATTTTTCATTCTATTATTTTTCACACTCCTACTTAAGAACAAATATCACATCCGCATAGGGGATGGTTTTGAGAACCCCTACAAGAGGTTTAACCTTTTCTATTGGTACCTTTTTGTAGATTATTTTGTTTTGACTACTTCAACACATGGATGGGCTGTCCGAGAATACCTTCCGCTGTTTCAGCAATAGTTTCAGGTAAGGTAGGATGGGCATGAATTGTCTCGGCAATATCAGAGGCAGTGCATCTTTGCTGTATTGCTAAAGTAGCTTCAGCAATAAGATCACTGGCGTGGGCTCCGATTATATGTACTCCTACAACTTGATTGTCTTTTGCATTAGCAATCATCTTTACATAGCCTTCCTTTTCATCCATTCCCAGAGCTTTTCCATTTGCCCGATATGGAAATCTAAAAATCTTAATTTCTGAAAATTCCTCTCTTGCCTCGCCTTCATTATATCCTACACTGGCAACTTCCGGATTTGTAAAAACACAAAACGGAACTACACGATAAGACATAGACCTATCTATTCCTGCAATATGCTGTACAGCAACCTGTCCTTGTGCGGTAGCAACATGAGCCAGCATTTTCTTGGCTACTACATCCCCAACTGCATAGATTCCGGGAACATTGGTTCTCATATACTTATCAACTTTAATTCCTTCATTTTCTAACTCAATACCTAAGCCTTGTATATTCAAACCTCCAAAGTCTGGTACCCGACCGGTAGATACTAATATCTTTTCAAGGGATATTTCTTCTTCTTTTTCTTCTTCTTTGCTCTTTATATTTACTGAGAGTTGATCACTTTTTGCAACAATCTTTTCCAAATTGCTATTTAGTAAAAAATTTATTCCTTGTTTTTTTAATATGTTAAATAATGAATTGGCAATTTCCTCATCTACCGGTAATAAAATCCTTTTTAGAAGATCCAAAACAAATACCTCGACACCGAAGCTATTGAAAATAGAAGCAAATTCAACCCCGGAGTAACCTGCTCCTATTATCAAGATTTTCTTTGGAAGCTCTTGTAAGGTTAAGGCTTTATTGGTATCAATAATATTTTTATTATTAGCTATTCCTTCAACATTAATTCTCCGCACAGCTGATCCAGTCGCTATAATAACATTTTTGGTCTTTAGAATCTCTTCCTTATCGTTTTTTAGCTGAACCTTTACTTCTGTCGGGGAATGCAATTCGGCTGTACCTTCTATTACATAAACTTTTCTAGCTTTAAGAAGGCCTTGAACACCCAGGGTTAGACGATTGACAATTTTATCCTTTCTCTCAATTATTTTGGCAAAATCAAAAGAAATGTTTTCAGCGGAAAGTCCATATTGACCGGCATTTTTAAGATATTCCCATATTTGGGCTGAACTAGCCAAAGACTTGGTAGGTATACAACCTTGGTTCAAACAAATCCCGCCAATTTTATCTTTCTCAATTAAAGCAACTTTTAAGCCCAACTGGGCCCCTTTTATGGCTGCTACATATCCTCCAACTCCTCCTCCGATAATAACAACATCCATATCT
>CAZAJW010000232.1:0-13301 GCA_964485485.1 uncultured Atribacterota bacterium
TTCCAGGTAATAATCCAGATAATAATTTGAAAATTAAAAAAGTAATTTTTCATTCTTTATAAAGTTACTTTATCTAATATCTAATAGAAATATATTTTACCATAACTTATTAATACTTATTAATTAGCAAATAGAGGAAAGAATAGGCTACAAAACTCATATAAAATAGGGATAATCCTATATAATTAGATGTTTCTATTACTTTACATAAGATATATTATCGGACCATAATAAATATTTTTATTAATTTATCGCTCCTCCGGTATTCTTTGTAAACTTCCATCAGCATCCATTTATTAATACCCCTGCTCCCTCATAATAGATATTATTTTTTCTACACATCCTTGGATGTCTTTATAATCATCAAGATTTATCCAACAATCTACTGGTATTTGATTTCTGAACCAACTCAATTGTCTTTTGGCAAAATTACGAGTTTCCTTTTTAATTATTTCAACAGATTCTTCTTTAGATATTTTCCCCTTTAAATATAAAATCACTTGTTTGTATCCTAATCCTTGCATTGAATTTAACATATTTATATTTTTATATTTACATTTCTCAATTATCTCATTAGTTTCTTCTATAAGTCCATTGTTTAGCATCTGTTCTACACGTTCATTAATTTTGTAATAAAGTTTTTTTCTATTCATATAGATACAGATAATGTAGTAATTATATTTTTTTTCCGTTTTACTGAGATTATTATTTTTATGAAAATACGTTAATGGTTTTCCTGTTAAATAAAATACTTCTAATGCTCTTATTATCCTTTTTGTATCATTGGCACTAATTTTATTCGAATATTCCGGATCATATTTTGCAATCTGGTTAAATAGGTAACTATTTCCTTTCTTTTTTGCTAGTTCAGCTAATTTATTTCGGATATTTTGATTTCTACCAGGACCATCAAAAATTGGTTTTATAAGTGATTTTATATAAAGTCCCGTTCCTCCTACGATTAAAGGTTTTTTATCACGATACAGAATATTTTCAATACATTGTTCAGCTTGTTTCGCATATTGCATAACATCATAATTCACTGAAGGTTCAACAAGGTCTATACAATGATGAATATGTTTGTGCAAAATAGCGTATTTTGGCTTATCTGTGCCAATATTTAAATATTTATATACTTGCATTGAATCAGCTGAAATTATTTCAATTTCAGGGATATATTGTGCAATTTTAATGGATATATTAGTCTTCCCAACTCCAGTTGGTCCAGTAAGGATTATAATATTATCTAGTTTTGACATCAACAAGTTCTCCATACAATGTAAAGGCATCTGCCCTTTGAACATTAATATACACTAATTTTCCAATCAAACTTTCATCTCTCTCATAATCATCATGTTTATTAAAAAAAACAACTACTTTATTTGTTCTCGTTTTACCCCAATATTGATGTTCGATTCCTTTTTTAGAAATATTTTCAACTAATACTTCTACAGTTTTTCCAATTATTTTTTGATTTTTCTTAATTGAGATATTTTTTTGCAATTCAATCAGTTTCCACAAACGCTCTTTTTTAATTTGAAGACTAATTTGTCTATTAAAAAGTGAAGCCAATGTCGTTTCTCGATTTGAATAAATAAAGGTATAAGCAGAATCAAATTGAATATCTTTAAACGCTTGTATTGTGCATCCAAAATCTTCTTCTGTCTCTCCTGGAAATCCTACCATTACATCAGTTGTAATGCTGGCATTTGGAATATTTTTTCTAATATGATTTATAATCTGGTAATATTGTTTCATATCATATTTTCTATTCATTTTATTCAGTATATTATCTGAACCGGATTGCATTGGTAAGTGAATATGTTCACATATTTTTTTGCCTTTTTTTATAACCTTTATTAAATCTAAATTAAAATCTTTAGGATGAGAAGTAGTGAATCTAATTCTTTCTATTCCTTTTACTTCATTTATTTTCAACAACAATGTTAAAAAATTATCATGATTCATAATATCATTTCCGTAAGAATTTACATTCTGTCCTAGTAAAAATATTTCCTTATAACCAGAATTTGCTAATTTATTTATTTCTTGTAATATTTCCTCAGGTGGCCTGCTCTCTTCCGGACCCCGCGTATAGGGCACTATACAATAAGAGCAAAAATTATTGCATCCCTTCATAATTTGTATAAAAGCTGAAATTTGACTATGATGTTTTATTGGTATATTTTGTAAGCTAAATTGTTTTCGGTTATCACAATATATTATTTTTCTTTCTTTATTTAACAAGAATTGTTTCAAAATAACACTAAAGGAAGTAGCTTGAGAAGGTCCAAATATTAAATCAATTAGGGGTATTCTTTTTTGAATATTCTCTTTTTCTTTCTGTGCCAAACAACCGCAAATCCCGAAAATAAGCCCAGGTTTTTTCAGTTTTAGTTGGCTAACCTTTCCTGCCATACTGTATATTTTATGTTCCACTTTTTTTCTTACACAGCATGTATTAAAAATAACAATATTAGCTTGGTTTATATCTGCAGTCACTTCGTATCCCATATCCTCTAATTGACCAGCAATAAATTCAGAGTCATTTACATTCATTTGACAACCAAAAGTTTTAATATAATATTTGAACATATCTATCTTACTTCCTATTAATTAATTGTTGTTATTATATTTAATATATAATCTTTTTTTATTCTATTTTTGAGTGTTATGAATAATTAAATACTAACAAGTTAATGCTTCTCTTTAAATTAATATAATAAATAATCGCTATTTCTTAAATTAAAAAAGAAGGAGATATATTTTTTTGATATAGCTCCTTCTCTATATATTCTTTTTATTTTCAGGATTTCTATGATTTATCCCATTAAACTATACTAATAATTACTTGTTATAATATTCATTTTACTTAGCATATTCAACTGAACGCGTTTCCCTGATAACATTGACTTTTACTTGTCCGGGATAGTCTATGTTTTTTTCGATTTTCTTGGAAATATCCCTGGATAGCTTAGCTGATAAATAATCATCGATTTCTTCGGGATTAACTATAATCCTTATTTCACGTCCAGCTTGAATTGCATAGCATTTTTCGACACCCTCAAAGGAATTGGCGATCTCCTCTAGTTGTTTCAACCTCTTTATGTAAGTTTCTAGCATTTCCCTCCTGGCTCCTGGTCTTGAAGCTGAAATTGCATCTGCTGCTTGAACGAGAATCGCTTCAACCGTTTCAGGTTTTTCGTCTTCGTGATGAGCGGCAATGGCATTTACAATCTTTTGCGATTCACCGTTTTTTCTGGCAATATCTGCACCGATTAAGGCATGAGGACCCTCTATTTCCATATCTGCTGCTTTTCCAATATCATGCAAAAGTCCCGCTCTCTTACAAAAAGTTGCATTTAACCCTAATTCATCAGCCATGATTCCCGCAAAATATGCCACTTCTTTTGAATGTTGCAAAACATTTTGTCCATAACTTGTTCGATATTTTAATTTACCTAAAATATTAATTAATTTTGGACTTACATTTCTGACATTGGTATCAAATACTGCTTTTTCTCCCTCTTCCTTTATGTTAGTTTCAACAATTTTTTTAGAATTTTCGATTACTTCTTCTATCCTTGCTGGCTGTATCCTGCCATCAGTAATCAATTTCTCCAAAGCAATTCTAGCAATTTCACGTCTAATTGGGTCAAAGCCTGAAATAATCACTGCCTCCGGTGTATCATCGACGATTAAATCAACGCCTGTTATTCTTTCAAAAGTTCGTATGTTCCTTCCCTCTCTACCAATAATTCTTCCTTTCATGTCTTCATTGGGAAGAGTAACTACTGATATTGTGGATTCTACAGTATAATCAGAAGAATAACGTTGAATTGCTAGTGCAATAATATTGCGTACCTTTTTTTCTCCATCTTCTTTTGCCTGTTCTTCAACACTTTTTATTAATTTACCTGCCTCATGATCCAGTTCTTTTTCCAATCTACTTAATAAATCTTTTTTCGCTTCTTCAATGTTTAATCCTGATATCCTCACCAATTCATCTCTTTGTTTTTGATAGATTTGATTGATTTCTTGTGATTTTTTTTCAACCTCTTGTTCTTTAATAGTTATATCCTTCTGCCTCTTTTCAATCAATTCTAATTTTTGTACAAGATTATTGCTTTTTTTAATAAGTTGTTCATTGATATTTTCTAACTTATTCCTTTTTTGTTGACACTCAATTTCACTTTTTCTTATAATTTGGTAAGCTTCTTCTTTCGCTTGAAGCTGAGCTTCTTTTTTTATTGATTCTGCTTCCTTATTAGCGTTTTCGATAATTTGCTTGCAAGCTTTTTCTGATGATGACAATTTTGTTTTTGCAAAGAAATTAGTTAATAAAAAACCAATCAATATGCCTAACAAAATTGTTGCAATAGAAAAAATAGATGTATTAATGTCTTCCACCCCCTATTCAGTTTAAAAGGTTCTTAAAATATTTTCCGATTATAGTTTAAAAGCAATTGCTAATTAGTTTTCATTAATTTTTATAAAGAAGAACTAAAAATAATGTACAAAAATATTAATAAGGATAAAATATTTAAATTAATATCAACTTTTTTATTTTATCTCTATCGAAAATAAAAGTCAAATTGTATTTTTTTAAAGAATTTCACCTAATTAATGTTTATAGTAACTTTTTACTTTTTTAAAATGCTACTAATCTAATAAACCATCATAAATATGCTTTATTACATAATTAGAAAAACCACGGTTTTTTAATAAATTTATTATTTTCTGTGGTTCTAATTGAACATTTTTTAATCTGAGAGAATTTCTTCTTCTCTCTATTAATTGATAAGCAAGTTCTAATTCATCTTCATCTGTTTTTATAAAAGAATTTACTGTGCTTTCAATAATTTCACTATCTATGCCCTTGTTGTATAATTCCTTTCTTATTCTTAACTTACCTAAGGGTTTATTTGTTAGACGGTCCCTTATCCACATCAAAGAAAATTGCCTGTCATTGATAAGATTTTTTTCTTTCAACCAATAAATGGTTTCTTCAATTATAAATATTGGATATTTCTTGTTCTTTAATTTATTTGATATCTCCCATTCAGACCTAGGACGGTATGATAAGAATCGTATAGCATCATTTTTTGCCTTTGTAAATGTCTCTTTCTTTTGAATTTTATCAATAAGTTCATTAGTCACTTCTTTTCCGATATATAAATCTAGTTCACTTATAATAACATCATCTATTTCGATAAATAGCATATTATCTATATATAATTTTCTTCTATTTATATTATTCTTTTTAACCTGAATATCAGTTATTTTTTGGTTCTTTTTCATTTTGAGAGTTTTCTTCTAAATTGGGAAGATTTACTGCTTTTAATATTTTTTTCTCAATCTCGCTTGATATCTTGGGATTTTCTGCTAAATATATCTTTGTATTTTCTTTTCCTTGTCCTAGCTGCATATCCTTATAGGAAAACCAGGTCCCAGACTTCTGGATGATATCATGAATTACACCTAAATTAAATATATCACCCTCTCTTGAAATACCTTTTCCAAAAATAATATCAAACATAGCTTCTTGAAAAGGTGGAGCTAATTTATTTTTTACAACTTTGACTTTGACATTTATACCTATATTTGCATCATTTTTTTTGATTGAAGCTTTCCTTCTTATATCTAACCTGATAGTTGAATAAAACTTCAAAGCACGTCCACCAGGAGTTGTTTCAGGGTTTCCAAATATAATGCCAATCTTTTCCCTTATTTGATTAACAAATATCATTGTTGTCCTTGATTTGTTGATTATCGCAGTGAGTTTTCTTAGCGCCTGTGACATCAAACGAGCCTGCAAGCCCATTGAAGAATCTCCCATATCACCCTCTATCTCAGCTTTGGGCACTAAGGCAGCTACCGAATCAATCACTATAATATCAACAGCATTACTCCTAACTAGGGACTCGGCAATTTCTAATGCTTGTTCTCCTGTATCTGGTTGGGAAATAATTAGCTCATCAATATTTATACCAATATTTTTTGCATATACAGGATCCATAGCATGTTCAGCATCTATAAATGCGGCGATTCCTTTATTCTTTTGGGCTTCAGCAATCATATGTAATGCTAATGTAGTTTTACCGGAAGATTCAGGACCAAATATTTCTACAATTCTTCCACGAGGCACCCCACCAATGCCTAAGGCAATATCTAAAGCCAAAGAGCCAGAAGGAATAATGTTGCTTCCTGTAACTTTTGGCCTATCACTAAATTTCATTATTGAACCTTTGCCAAACCGATGCTCTATATTCTCCATAGCCATTTTTAGAGCTTTTTCCCTCTCCAGGATATTGTTTTTGCTTTCTTTCATAATACTACACTCCTCAATTTTTAGTTATTAAACTTAAAACTGTTCTATTTCATAAATACTAAATCCATACAATATTCTATCCTTTTATTGTAAAAAAGAAAATTCGCTAATGACCCCATAAATAGGTCCCTTGGCTGTTAAAGTACTTTCCATCAATTCTATAGAATTAACCGTTTGTGAAATATCTTTGAAATCTATCTTTTTCATAAATTCTATTAAATTGTTTGGATATTTAATATATTTCACTCTTCCTAGCGTAATATGAGTAGTAAATTTATTATCAATACGATAAAATGATTCTCCTTGAAGTTCTCTTTCGATATCATGGTATATTTTTTCAACCTCTCGGCTTCCCTTTTCAACCCCTATCCAAATAACACGAGGTTTTTTTGTGCTAGGAAATATTCCAATACTTTTTGAAAGGTTAATTCTAAAAGGTTGATATTTAGATGACAATTGCTGTAGAGTAAGGGATATTTTTTCTATTTCTAATCTATTCAAATCACCCAAAAACTTTATTGAAATATGCAGATTTCCTCTTTCAACGGTTTTCATTTTTAACTGTGCTCTATTATTATTTATTTTTAATATATCTTCTTGGATATTAGAAAGATACTTTTTAATTTCCTTATCCAAATTAATTGCAATAAATACTCTTTTTGTATCATTAACTATAATTGTATCACTCCTTCCATTATATCTAATGTTATGATTAGTATCTTATATTATTAAATAATAGTTTTTAGTTGTTTTTTGTACTTTTCTCTTACCTTGTTAAGAAAATCAATATACAAATCAGTCTGATAGTTTCGATAAGTCCATTCTAAAGGACGAAATGATTTGTTGACAAATCTAAGGGTAATCTCAGCATATATTCCCTCTTTAAGGTATATCCTGGCAGCTCCATTTTTTGTACTTGCTAAAATAAATTTACCCAATGTCAAATATCCGGGATCGAAATTAACTTTTCTTTTTTTCTCTATATCTGTATTTTTAAAGTTCCTGGGCATGCTTAATTTCCATTCCAATTCATTGCTATTGTTTTTGATTTCACTTAGTCTATCGGGAAGGATTAATTTCTCAAATGAGAACATTTTTTGTTTAAGAGAATCACCCATTTCCTTTTTATAATATTCAGTAAAATTAAAAGGTTGGTATTCACTTTCCATGTCTATTCTACCGAAATTTTTAACCAATGTTTTTTTTGCCCCTATAAACATTTGTTCTTCTCCGCTAATAATACTGAATATTAATTTTACTGGCCGGGGGTGAATAATTTCTCCCATTTCTAATTATTCTCATTACTTGCAACAATCTGATAATACATGAGGCGATAATTATCAGTAGGCCTGGCTTCGATTTCTTCATCATCATAGAAAACCCTTATATCATCAGCTGAGCTTGTGAGCAAAGATACTGGACCTTCTGATTTTATGGTAATCTCTTCTGAAGAAATTATAAGGCTTTCAAATAATACCTGATCATTGTTATCCATGATTTTTACCCAGGCTGGCTCTTGAACAACAACCCTTATTGGCTTATAATCGGGTAACGGTTCTAAAAGGACACCGGGGAGTGATTCTTCTATTTCCTCTTTTTGCAGCTCTTCTTCTGCCATCTCAGTTAACTCCTGCTCTATAGTTTTCTGCTCATCTTCAGTAGTCTCAACAATATTTTCTTCATCGTTATTTACAGGCCTAGAAGGCTGTTCTGTTCTATTTAAAAATTGGTTTACTATAAAAATACCCCCACCAAGCAAAATTATAATAGCAATAATTTTAATAAAGGGAATATAGCTAATATTTCTTTTTTCTCTTTTTGGTCGATATTTACTTTTTTCAGGAGAAAAATATTTTCCTGTTCTTTTTCTTTTTGATACCGGTTCAACAGTTTCTTGTTCTGGTTCTTTTTCTTGTTCTTGTTCGATTGTTTTTGGTGCTTGCTTAGTTTCTCCTAAAAGCTGACTAATATATTCTTGATCTGCTTCAAGATAATTTGCATAATTCCTTAAATAACCGATAAAATATGTTCTACCTGGAAGGATGCTTTCATTTCCCTCTTCAATGCCAACTAAATATTTCTTCCTTATTTTAAGGTATTGTTCGGCCTCATCCAGAGAGATGCCTAATTCTATTCTTCTGTTTTTTAAGTATTTCCCAATTTCTTTCATATTTTAATAACACTCCTAATTCAAATGCAAATACATATTTATTTATAGAATTTCCTTTTCATACGGTATTCCATCAGCAGCTGGGGCTGAAGCTCTACCAATTGCACCCACCAATACAAATATTGCCAGTAGATATGGAACCATATTGATGAATTGAACTGGTATGGCAAAAACCCCCTGAAGCCTTATAGCCAAAGCTTCTCCTACACCAAACAGCAAGGCAGCACCTAATGTTCCAAAGGGAGTCCATTTTCCAAAAATCATGGCAGCCAGTGCAATAAATCCCCTTCCTCCACTCATTTCCTTAACAAAAAAATGAGCCTGTTCAATGGACAGAAATGAACCTGCCATACCCGCTAAACCTCCTGATATCATAACAGCAATGTAACGCATATTTATAACGTTTATTCCAAGAGTATCAGCAGCATGCGGATATTCCCCCACGGAGCGCAATCTTAGACCAAAAGGTGTCTTAAAAATAACAATATGAGATAATAAAACAATAATAAAAGCAATATATACCATGGGCGAGTGATGCGCAAAGATAACAATTAAACTTCTTATTAAAGAAGAACCCTCCCCTGCCCTGGGGATAGCAAAACCCCAAAAAGGCAGTCTATCCAAAGCCATAATTTGTGTCTCATTAAACCATAACCAGCTTAAAAAAACAGTAATTCCGCTGGCAAATAAATTTATAGCAACACCGCTGACAATTTGATTTGCTTTAAATGACACAGTAACAATTGCATGAATTAATCCTAGGGATATACCCACAATAATAGCAAACAATATCCCTATCCATGGGTTGTGAGAAAAATTTGTTGCCGCCACAGCCACAAAGGCACCGGTTAACATCATACCTTCCAGTCCTATATTTATAACTCCGGATTTTTCGGAAAAAACTCCTCCCAATCCCGCTAAGGTCAAAGGAATGGCAATTCTTATCATTGATGCTAAAAAATCAGCATTAAATATGTTTTCCACCATTACCCTAATTTTCTCCTTATAATTAATCGTTTAACAATTTCATCAGCAACAACAACTAAAATAACAATAACAGCCTGGATAACCATAATTAATTCTCGTGGTATTTTACCAGCCGTAAAAATATTTACCAAAGCGCCCCCATATGAGAGTATGCCAAAGAGGATTGCAGCCAGCACAACACCAAGGGGATGGTTTTTCCCTAATAATGCAACGGCAATTCCATTAAATCCTAAATTTAGAAAAAGTTCCTGACGCCATCTAAATTTATATCCCATAACTTCATTTGTACCAACGAGTCCGGCAAGAGCACCACTAATTACCATTGCCAGGATAATATTCTTAGCTATATTGATTCCCGCGTATTCTGAAGCCATAGGATTATGGCCTACTGCTCTTATTTCATACCCTAAACTTGTTTTCCATAGTATATAATATATCACAACTGCAGCAATGATTGCGATAAAAAATGAAACATTTAAAGGATTATGTGATGGAAATTGGATATTGAAATATGATAATATTGTTGCTATTCTTGGCAGGCGCGCTGCTTCGGCAATTTCGCTGGTATGAGGAATCATCTGCTGAACTCCAGCTGCTTTCATAGATTCCGAGGCTTGAGCTTTATATAATAATGCCAGATAAAAAGTCAGTGAAGCAGCAATCCAGTTCATCATAATGGTAACAATAACTTCGTGCACACCTGTTTTTGCCTTTAAAATGCCCGGAATAGATGCCCAAAAAGCGCCTCCTAAGGCAGCTGCAAAAATAGTGAGAGGTATCAGTAATATTGCGGGTAAATTCGTAAAAGTAAAACCAACATAGGCAGCTAAAAATGCTCCTACATATACCTGGCCTTCTCCTCCAATATTAAATAATCCACATCGAAAAGCAAAAGCTACAGCCAGACCAGTAAATATCAAAGGAGTGGCTCTAAAAAGGACATTTCCCCACCCATCACGATTACCTATTGCCAGCCCAAACATCATTTTGTATACCTGAATTGGATCTTCGCCCATTAACAGGATAACTAATGAACCTATAAAAAGAGCTCCCAAAATAGCAATAAAAGGTGTAATCTTTTCCAGTATAACAAGGTAGAAATGGCTTTTTTGATTGACTCTACTCAAATACAGCTCCTCCTATTTCAAATTGTTATCTTCTTCGTTGGATTTTTTAGTTTTTGAAGCCCCGGTCATCAATAATCCAAGCTTACTTTTTTCTGCCTCTTCAACATCCATCACCTCAAGAATCTGTCCTTCATAAATCACCGCTATGATATCGCTTAAAGATAATATTTCATCTAATTCTGCTGATACTAATAAAATAGCCTTGTTGTTATCTCTTTCCTGCAATAATTGTTTATGGACAAATTCAATCGAACCTACATCTAACCCCCTTGTAGGTTGAGAAGTAATCAGAAGAACTGGCTCTCCAAATAATTCCCTGGCTACAATTACTTTTTGTTGGTTTCCACCTGATAATGATTTTAATAAATTATCCTTATCGGCAGGGCGAATATCATAATCAGAGATTAATTTGCGAGCATGGTTATATATGGATGGAAAATCAAGCGAAAAACCCTTGTTAAAAGGTAATCGATAATGTGAACCTAGTATAAGATTTTCAGCAACAGAATATTCGGGTATAATTCCTCTTTTTCTTCTGTCTTCCGGAATATGGGCAATATTTAGTTCTCTTATTTTTCTTGGATTTAAGTTTGTAATATTCTGTTCATATAAAAATATTTTGCCGTCCGTAATCGGTCTAAGACCGGTAATAACCTCAACTAACTCAGTTTGGCCGTTGCCCTCTACTCCGGCAATTCCCAATATCTGTCCTTCCTTAATGGTAAGATTAATATCCTTTAAAATAGGGAATTTATTATGGTTTACAACATTTATATGATCCAATCTTAATACAGTTTTCCCCGCTCTTTTTTCCCTTTTATTGGTTTTTAAAAGAACTTCTCTGCCAACCATCAAATTTGCTATCTCTGAGGTCGTAGTAGCAGATGTTTTTTTTATACCTACTATTCTTCCATCTCTCATTACTGTAATCTGATCCGATACAGCCATTACCTCATTAAGCTTATGAGTTATAAAAATAACCGTTTTACCTTCTTTTTTTAATGAACGTAATATTTTAAATAATTCTTCAACTTCTTGTGGGGTAAGTACGGCAGTTGGTTCATCTAATATTAGGATTTCAGCTCCACGATAAAGGACTTTTATTATTTCAATTCTTTGCTCTATACCAACAGAAATATTTCTAACTCTTTCCCAGGGATCGATTTTGAAAGCATATTTCTCTGAAAGTTCTTTAATTTCTTGAGCAGCCTTCTTTATATCTGTAAAAAAATAGCTCTTTTTTGGCTCCATGCCCAATATAACATTCTCAGTAATTGTCAAAGGCGGTATCAGCATAAAATGTTGATGAACCATACCAATTTTTAGCTCAATAGCTTTATTGGGATTAGAAATATTTACCTTTTTATCATTAATAAATATTTCACCTTCATCTGCCTGATAAAGTCCGTACAATATACTCATTAGAGTACTTTTCCCGGCCCCATTTTCTCCAACTAGGGCATGTATTTCACCTTTTTTAATTTTAAAATTAACCCTGTCATTAGCTTTAACCAAAGGAAATTGTTTAGATATATTCTTCATTTCTAATAAGTATTCAGACAATATTAGCACTCCATATCTTAAATTAAAATATATATTATGTATAATAAAAACATGAATCATCAGGAAATACATGTTTTTAAACTAATTAACTTAAAACCTACTGTATTTCCTGATGATAACTTATATTTCGGCTATATTTCAGCCGGTACCACGATTTCATCGTTTATAATTTTTTCTTTGGCTTCTTCTACTTTTTGAATCATCTCATCATTAATCAACTCTTCATTATATTTATCAACAGCATAGCCAACACCGTTATAGCTAACACCGTCAATCTCTACTTGAGTAGACAAATCAAATACTTTAACACCGGATTCAAAGTTTCCTTCTACAACCGATTTAGTTGCTAGGTAGACAGCCACATCAACCTGTTTGAGCATACTAGTTAATCCATAGTTTTCTCCGGTTTCCTCAATATGTCCTAAGTAATTCTGATTAGAGTCAACACCAATAATATATTTCTTTCTTTCTTTGCCAGCTTCATAAACCCCGGATCCGGTTAAACCAGATGCGTGAAAGATAACATGTGCTCCGTTGTCATATTGGGATAATGCTAATTCTTTTCCTTTTACCGGATCGGCAAAAGCCTGGGGAGTATCCCCTGCATATGATGACAATATTTTGCAATCCGGATAGGCATATTTTACACCAGCACGGTATCCAGCTTCAAATCTTTGGATTAAGGGAACATTCATACCTCCAACAAAGCCTACGGTATCTTCACCATCTTCTATTGCCTTAAGTCCAGCAATCATTCCAACTAAAAATGACCCTTCATGTTCTGCAAAATTTAGGGATACAACATTGGGTTTATCTGGAATATATCCATCTACAATAGCAAACTTTGTATCTGGATAATCATCGGAAACCGGTCCAATACTATCCTCAAATAAAAAACCAACTCCAATAATAAACTCATAACCAAGAGTAGCTAAATTTCTTAAATTTACTTCCCTATCTGCATCAGCACCGGGCTCTAGTTCTATCCTTTTAATTCCAAAGTTTTCTGCAGCCCAAGTTAACCCACGTGAAGATGAATCGTTAAACGATTTATCACCCTTACCTCCAACATCAAATGCTAGTCCAACTTTAATATCACTTTGTGCGAAACAATTCATCCCTA
>CAZAJW010000233.1:0-10634 GCA_964485485.1 uncultured Atribacterota bacterium
TACTCCAAATAAAGAGGAATTATGGGCAAATCGTCTTTCTATTGACCAGATAAGAGATTGGATAGGTGCAGATTCTTTAGGTTATGTTAGTCTGGAAGGCTTAACCAGTGTCTTTGAAAAAAATCAACCTTCGGATTTTTGTACTGCCTGTTTTAGCGGAAAATATCCAATATAAAAATGGTATCGAGTATCGAGTATATAGTATCGAGTGAAAACCTGTGAGAATATAAGTGAGAATATTTTCGAATAACAAATTAATGCAACAATGCATTAATGTATCAATGTAAGTATGGGAAATAAAGTATATTAAATGAATAGATCTATCTAACTAATAGATTAATCCATTGTTTAGGAATAAATTAATTTTAAGAATTTATATTAATATTTGGACTCGATACGCGATACTCACGACTCGATACTTTTCCAAGGGTATATTCTTACAGTCAAATGAAAGGAAATAATATGAAAGATTCCTATAAAAAATCCGGAGTGGATATTGAATTAGCCAACAGTATTATCAATAAAGTTAAGCCTATGATTAATTCAACACACATACCTGGTGTTATGAACGAGATTGGTAATTTTGCCGGATTATTTTCTCTTTCTCAGGAAAAAATAGAGGATCCTGTTTTAGTATCAGGAACGGATGGTGTTGGCACAAAGCTCATGATTGCCAATCTTATAAATAAACATGATACCATCGGGATTGACCTGGTAGCAATGTGTGTAAATGATATTTTGACCTGTGGTGCCAAACCTATTTTTTTCCTGGATTACCTGGCAACGGGAAAACTGGAGAAGAGTAAAATGGTGGATATTATAAAAGGAATAACCCGGGGATGTAAAAAAGCAGGATGCGCATTATTGGGTGGAGAAACAGCGGAGATGCCCGGATTTTATCCAAAAGGGGAATATGATTTATCCGGATTTGCCGTAGGAATTGTAGAAAGAAAAAAAATTATTACCGGTGAAAATATTAAACCGGGAGATATTCTAATCGGTTTGGCTTCTTCTGGCTTGCACAGCAACGGATTTTCCCTGGTTCGTAAAATATTGCTTGAACAGGGAAAGATGGATTTAAATGAGTTGCCGGGAAATTTAGATACAAGCCTGGGAGAAGAATTACTCAAACCTACCAGAATATATGTAAGTGAAGTTTTGTCATTGCTGGAAAAATTTCAGATTAAAGGTATTGCCCATATTACCGGTGGTGGATTTTATGACAACATTCCCCGTATTTTGCCGCAAGGTACAGCTGCTCATATATGTAAAGATAATTGGCCTCATTTACCTATTTTTAAACTTATTCAGGATAAAGGGGAGATTAGTGATAAGGAAATGTATCACACATTTAATATGGGAATCGGTCTGGTCATGATTGCAACAGCAGAGCAAAAGAAATCCATATTACAAGATTTAAAACTGGCAGGAGAATTGGCATTCCATATTGGCGAAGTTATTACTCAGAATGGTTCCGACGAAAAGAGAATATGTATATATTGAAGAATAATAATATAAAAAGTAAGAAATACAAGGTTTTTTATTTCTCGAAGGTATTCATTAAGAATATATTTGCTATTAATTTTATTTAACCAAAAGAAAACAACTTCGACATTTTTTACTGCAGTCCAAGGGAGATTTGAAGAAAAAAGGGAAGAAAACATGATTTATATCGCAGTGCTGGCTTCCGGAAGAGGGACAAATTTACAGGCAATTATTGACGCCATAAAAGCGGGAAAAATTGATGGAAAGATAAAAATAGTAATCAGTGATAATCCGAAAGCTTATGCCTTAAAGAGGGCACAGGATAATCAGATAGACACAATGGTATTTCCTTATAAGCAATACAAGAGTAAAAGAGAATATGAGCAGGAAATATTAAATTGCCTTATAACTAACAATATAGAGCTAATTACCCTGGCCGGTTATATGCGCTTATTGGGTTCAAGGATTATTAAAGAATATAGACATCGGATAATCAATATTCATCCTGCTTTATTACCCTCTTTTCCAGGGTTACATGCCCAGAGACAAGCCATAGAATATGGTGTCAAGGTAAGTGGCTGCACGGTTCATTTTGTCGATGAAGGTATGGATACCGGTCCTATTATTTTGCAAAAAGCAGTTGAAGTAAGGCAATCTGATAGCGAGGAAACACTTTCTGAAAGAATATTAGTATATGAACATCAACTCTTACCCAGAGCAATTCAGTTATTTGCTCAAAACAAGATACATATTCAAAATAACAAGGTTTATATTAAAGAATAATTTATTTAACCATGGGAAACCACCTTTTAAGAAGGTGGTAATGGTTAAATAAAGCCATCTTATCAAAAAGAAATCCAGGGAAAAAGAAAAAATCAATAATTAACCCTGGATTTCTTATATTTTGATTCTACTAGAATCTTTTTTGAAATATCTTTAATTAAATAATGTTTTTAATCTGTTTAATCCCTCTTCAATCTCTGGCATAGAATTTGCATAAGACAACCTTAGATACCCTTCGGCCTCAAATGCACTACCAGGTACTACTGCAACCTCTGCCTCATTTAATATATAATTTGCCAGTTGTAGGGAATCTTTTATTTCCTCACCATTATATAAAATACCAGCATTAAGAAGTTTAGAAATATTAGGGAAAGCGTAAAAAGCGCCCTTGGGCATATCACAGCTAAAACCATTAATTTTATTAAGTTCCTTAACTGTAAACTTTCTTCTTTTATCAAATTCAGCATGCATATGATTAATTGACCCTTGGTTTCCGGCTAATGCTTCTACACTTGCTTTCTGGGCAATTGAATTTGCATTTGAGGTACAATGACCTTGAAATTTCGACATTGCTGAAATAATTTCTTCAGGCCCAGCAGCATAGCCTATTCTCCATCCAGTCATAGCATAAGATTTTGATACACCATTTATAAGTAGTACTTTTTCTTTGATATTCGAACCCAAAGAAGCAATGGATAAATGTTTTTCATTATCATACACTAGTTTTTCATAAATCTCATCACTTATACAATAAATATTCTTTTTTACTAAAATATCAGCAATTTTTTGTAATTCTTCCTGATTATAAACAGCACCAGTTGGATTATTGGGTGTGTTTATTAAGAGAACCCTTGTTTTGTCAGTTATACTGTTTTCCAGTTGCTCGGCTGAAAGTTGAAAATGATTCTCTGGGCTGGTTGCAATAAAAACCGGTTTTGCCTGTGCTAACTTAATTTGTTCAGTATAACTTACCCAACAGGGTGTTGGTAAAAGAACTTCATCCTCGGGGTTACAAAGTGCCATTAGCGCATTGTAAAGACAATGTTTTGCACCATTGGATATAATGATTTGATTAGCATTATAAAGTATACCTTGATCTCTACTTAGTTTTTCAATTACTGCTTTTTTTAGTTCTGGAATACCTGAGGCAGAAGTATAATGGGTAAAACCATCTTTAATTGCTTTTATCGCCTCTTCTTGAATATTTTTTGGAGTATTAAAATCTGGCTCTCCGGCACCAAAACTTATTATTTTTTTTCCATCAGCCTTCATTTTTAAAACCTGGGCCGTAATCGCCAGGGTTTGTGAAGCTTGAATATTTTTAACCCTTTCTGATAAAGCCATTAACTATTTATCTCCTTTTTTAAATATTTTAATTTACGAAATCCAACCAATCATTATATTGTTTCTCTTTTCCCTTAAAAACATTAAATAATTTTTCCTGTAATTGCTTGCTAATAGGCCCTCTACTGCCTGAGCCGATAGAATGGTGGTCAATTTCTCTTATAGGTGTTAATTCTGCAGCAGAACCTGCGAAGAAAGCCTCATCTGCCAGATACAATACATCCCTTGCAATAAACTCTTCTTTAATTTTAAAATTCATATCACTTGCTATTTTTATAACCGTTTTTCGAGTAATTCCCTCTAACACTGAAGTCAAGGGGGGCGTAAAAATTATTCCATCTTTAATCCAAAATATATTTTCACCGGGACCTTCAGCAACGTACCCATTACTATCCAACAGAATAGCTTCTTCCACACCAGATTCCACAGCTTCCATGTTGGCAAATATAGAATTTATATAATTACCGCATATTTTTGCTTTTGCAGAAGTAGAATTAATATGACTACGTTGCCAAGAAGAAATTATTGCCTTTATCCCTTTAGCCAAAGCCTCTTCTCCAAGATAGGCTCCCCACTCCCAAGCGGCAACCATTACTTGCACAGGACAAGTAAAAGGGTTTAATCCCAATTTTTTAAATCCTCTATAAACCAATGGTCGGATATAACAGCTATCTAACTTGTTTACTTTGATAGTTTCTTTTATTGCCCTTGTAATTTCTTCCTTGGTGTAAGGAATGTCCATTCTCAATATCTTTGCTGAATTAAAAAGTCTTTCGACATGATCCTTTAATCTAAAGACAGCTGTACCCTGTTCAGTTTTATAAGCGCGAATGCCTTCAAAAACACCACTGCCGTAGTGCAATGCATGGGTCAGAACATGAACCGTCGCATCGTTCCAATTAACGAGCTTTCCATCCATCCATATTTTTTCAGCTTCCATATTAGTATCCTCCTATCTCTTTCTTTGAATATTTTTTTCTTTACTTATCTCCGTTATTCATAGGAATACGAAGAAATTTAAAACTATTTAATTTAACTACACAAAAGTAAACATCGCACCTGCACCTGCATAGCGAATGTCTTTAAAAAACCTATAAAAGGTTTATTTTTTCTTATATTTTAACTTAATATTATTAAGGAATACAACTGTCCGCTTTAGACCTTAGTTGAAAAATTATTTTCAGATAGCTTTTCTTGGCCTTTTTATGGTAAAAACAACTTATTAACTATTGCTAACTTCTTAGAAGGTAATTTTTCATGGTTAAATAAAGTTACTATTTTTGGTCATATACCCTAGCATAGATATAATCCATATTCTTTATAAAATAATTATAATCAAAACAAGAATTTATTTCATCTTTTGACATATATTTTTTAACTTCTTCGTCTTCTAAAATTAAGTCTTTAAAACTTTTAGAGTTTTTCCAAGATTCCAAGGCATCATCCTGTACTATTTTATATGCTTTTTCCCTAGATAACCCCTTGTTGGTCAGGAAAAGCATAACACGTTGAGAAAATACTAGGCCTCTTGTTAGATTTAGATTTTTTTTCATATTTTCCTGGTTTACTTTTAAAGTTTCTAATATAAAAGAAAATCTTTTTAACATATAGTCTATTAATATTGTGCTGTCCGGTAAAATAACCCTTTCTACAGAGGAATTTGAAATATCTCGTTCATTCCAAAGGTTATTATTCTCCAACGCTGAAACTGCGTATCCCCTTAATATTCTTGATAGACCACAAATTCTTTCACATAAGATGGGATTTTTTTTATGTGGCATAGCTGAAGATCCCTTTTGTCCAGGAGCAAAACTTTCTTCTAACTCTAATATCTCTGTTCTCTGTAAACTCCTAATTTCAGTGGCAAATTTTTCTAAAGTGGAGGCAATAATAGCTAAAACGCTTATAAAATATGCATGACGATCACGTTGAATGATTTGGCTTGAAATATCGGCAGATTTTAATCCTAATTTTTTACAGACCAACTCTTCAATTTTTGGATCTATATGTGCAAATGTTCCCACTGCTCCGGATATTTTCCCATAACTTATCTCTTCTTCAGCTAGTTTCATTCTCTTTAGATTCCTAATCATTTCAGAATACCATAAAGTAAGCTTAAATCCAAAAGTAATTGGCTCAGCATGTACTCCATGTGTTCTGCCAATCATAATGGTTTTTTTATATTTATATGCTAATTTTTTTAATTTTTCTGTTAATTCCAGGATGTCACTATAAATAATACCAGAAGCTTTCTTTAACGAAATACTTAAAGAAGTATCTAAAATATCAGAAGAGGTTAATCCTTGATGAAAATAACCTGAATATTCTCCCAAATATTCACCAACATTTGTAGTAAAAGCTAAAACATCATGTCTGGTTATTTTTTCTATTTCATTAATCCTTTCAGTGGAATATTTTGCATTTTTCTTTATTAATTCAAATATTTCTCTATCTAGCATACCCAATTCCTTGCGAGCATCACAGACTGCCATTTCTACCTTTAACCAAGTACTATATTTTGCTTCTTCTTCCCATATTGATTTCATTGGTTCTAATGCATATCGTTCAATCAATTTTATTTTCTCCTAAAACTTATTATAATTTTTTTAATTTTATCTGATAATTGTTTGTGACCTCTTAGGACCAACGGAAATAATTGAAGCCTTACAGTCTGTTAGGGCTTCAATTTTATTAATATACTCTATCGTTTTTTTTGGTAAATCATCAAAATATTTAATATGACTAATATCTTCCTTCCATCCTTCAATTTCTTCATATATTGGTTCTACAAATTTGATTATTTCGCTATCAGCCGGATAATACTGATACACCTGATTATTTATTTTGTATTCCTTACATATTTTGATTTTTTTGAAATTGCTTAATACATCAAGTTTAGTTAGAACAATCTCTTTTATACCATTAATGCGATTAGCATATTTAACTACTGCTGCATCAAACCACCCACATCTTCTTGGTCTTCCCGTGGTTGCACCATATTCATTCCCATATTCACGTAATTTTTCACCTATCGAATCAATTAACTCTGTTGGAAAAGGCCCTTCACCAACCCTGGTAGTATACGCTTTACAAATTCCGATGACCTTATCAATGTATATAGGGCTTATACCACAACCTGTACAGGCACATCCAGCCATGGGATTTGATGAAGTTACATAAGGATAAGTACCGTGGTCGACATCGAGCATGATTCCCTGTGCTCCCTCGAAAATTATATTTTTTTGTTTTTTAATTTGCTCATTGAGAAAGAGAGATCCGTCAATAATATATTTATTTAGCTTCTGTCCGTATTCATGATATTTTTCTTTGATTTTATTAATATTTTCTTTTGAAATATCTATCTGATAATTTTTATATAAATAAATATTTTTTTGCTCTAATTGAAAATTTAATTTTTTTTCAAGGGAATCAGAATGAATTAAATCACATACACGTATGCCGTTTCTGGAATATTTATCGACATAAGCGGGACCAATTCCCTTTTTTGTAGTTCCGATTTTTAACTTTCCTTTCTCTTCTTCCATACTTTCGTCAATCATTTTATGATAGGGAAATATAATATGTGTTTTATAATCAACAAATAGCCTATTGGCAATACTTATTCCTTTTTCTTCTAATGCATTTATTTCATTAAAAAAGACCTCTGGATCCAACACAACTCCGTTACCTATTAAACAAATCTTATCTTTATGCAGAATACCGGAAGGTAAAAGATGGAAGATATATTGCTTATCTTCTACTACTACAGTATGGCCAGCATTACAGCCACCTTGATATCTGACGATTATATCATATTGCTCAGACAATAAATCTGTTATTTTTCCTTTTCCTTCATCTCCCCATTGGGTTCCTACTATTATAGTTGCTGACATATCTAATACCTTTCTTTTAAAAGTTATAGTTTTTTGTTAAATTAAAAAATAATTGGGATAAATAATATGATTACTATTTAGTTTAAAATCCAAAAACTTATCTATTATATGATCTGTTCTAACATACTTCCATCCCAATCTCTTCATACAAACAGTTATACCTAAAATATTTCCACTCAATACTATATACTCGATACTAGTTTCATCTTGCCTCTTATTTTGTATTGATTTCTTAATTTAAAACTTTTATTTTACCTTGCATCTTACTTTTTCATCTTTGTATTTACTTTTCTTCACGTTATACGTTATTGGAATACGTAACCTGTTTTTCTTACTTCCTCCCAATTGAGGGAAATTTTATTCCTCTTTTGTTTCCTCCCCCTCACCTGACCCTCTCCCTCCGAGGGGAGAGGGAATTTTTCAAAAAACTTGTTTTTTAACTTACATCTTGTAGCTTGCATCTTTTTATCTTTATCTTTTTAAACTAAAAACTGAAAACCGACAACTGTATTTTATTGATTACTCATTACTTTATTTATGCTTGCTACCCGATACTCCCGACTCAATACTACCTCCTATTCCCATTCAATAGTGGAAGGAGGTTTTGAGCTTATATCATAAAGAACGCGATTAATGCCTTTAACTTGATTAATTAAACGATTTGATATTTTACCCAAAAGCTCATGAGGTACTCTAGCCCAGTCAGCAGTCATACCGTCATAACTGGTAACAATTCGTATAACTACGCTATAGTCATATGTCCTTAAATCACCCATTACTCCAACTGACTTAATAGGAAGGAGAATTCCAAAATACTGCCATAATTTTTTATTTAAATTCTCTTTTAATATTTCTTTTCGAATAATTTCATCGGCATTTCTTAAAATCTGCAACTTTTTCGCATTTATTTCACCAACTATGCGAATTGCCAATCCTGGACCAGGGAATGGTTGTCTCCATAAAATATTTTCTGGGATGTTAATGCTCTCACCAATTTTTCTCACTTCGTCTTTAAATAAATTTTTTAATGGCTCCAAAAGTCTTAATTCCATTTTTTCAGGTAACCCGCCAACATTATGGTGTGATTTTATTTTAGCTGATGGTCCTTGAATGGAAACGCTTTCTATAACATCGGGATAAAGCGTGCCTTGTAGGAGATGAGTGACATTGCCAATTCCTTTAGCCTTTTCTTCAAATATCTTTATAAACAAATTACCGATAACTTTTCTCTTTTTTTCCGGGTCGGTAATATTTTTCAACTTACTAATAAATTCTTTAGAATAGTCATAATCATATAACTTTATTTCAAAGAAGTCTTTAAAAATACGTCTAACTTCTTCACCTTCATTTTTTCGCATAAGACCGGTATCAATAAAGATACAATGAAGCTGGTCTTTGATGGCCTTATGGGTTAAAATAGCAGCAACCATGGAATCAACCCCGCCACTGACTCCAGCAACTACTTTCCCCTTTCCAACTTCATTCTTAATCTCATTAACAGTATTATCAATAAAAACACTTGGTGTCCAATTCCCGGAGCATTTACAAATACGATGGGTAAAATTATATAAAATATCTTTACCTTTCTCAGTATGAGTTACTTCTGGATGAAACTGTAAACCATAAATATCCTTTTTTTCATCGAAAATAGCTGCAATCTTTTCTCCTGAGCTAACAGCAGCCAGCTGAAACCCATCGGGCATCTTTTCAACTATATCATGATGACTCATCCAGGCGGTTATCTTGTCTGGCAAACCCTGAAACAATCTGCTGTTATGTCGTATTTCAATAATAGTATTTCCAAATTCAGCGTTTTTAGAGTTAGACACTATGCCACCCATCATTTTATTGATTAGTTGAGAACCATAACATATTCCTAGGATTGGTATGTTTAAATTAAATATATTTTTACTTATTTCAGGTGCGTTTTTATTTAATACACTATCAGGGCCACCGGATAAGATAATACCTTTGGGAGATTTTTCCTTTAATAAAGAAATATCAATATAGTACGGAAAAATCTCTGAATATATTTTCAATTCCCTTATTCTTCTAGCAATTAGCTGGGTATATTGTGAACCAAAATCTAAAATAGCAATCCATTCTTTGTTGAAACTATCTTTATTCAATATTTTTATCACTCCCTGTTCAATTTATTTGTCAATGACTTATTTATAGTATATAATAAATTTATGTCATAAAAAAACATTTTAAATTATATCATATATATTAATTTTTATCATACACTTTTCATTCGTTAAAAAATGAATAGAATTAAGAATAAACTGTATGAAAATTTCGGGAGAGTTTTTTTGTTGTATATAATGAAAAAACGCCGAAGGGGCAAGATGATGATTCATCCAAACTCTCAGGCAAAAGGACCGGAATTGGACAGTACTCTGGAAAGATTAATATATCACCGAAGGGGCAATTTCTTAAATAACCTTTTTTCAAAAAATTCTGTCCAAATTATCTTTCACAAAGGATATTTTAGGAAGAAATCTCTCAGGTTCATAGACAGAGTCTTATAAAAAATATAAGATTCTGTCTTTTTTTATGAATCATTCTTAATATATCGATATTTAAGCATAAAGATTTTTACCATAAAGATCTACTAAATGAAATATTTTTAGCTGAATTACTAAAGAGATTTGAAGATAAGAGAATAGAGAAAAAAATGGCTAATAAGCGATATTTATGTATTTATGTCTAGTAATTTAAAAATTAATAGATTATTTTAATCTTATCTACAAAGGAGGAAAATATGAAATCAGACTTAGAAATTGCCCAGCAAACCGAACTGCTCCCCATTACGGAAATTGCTTCAAAAGCAGGTATCAAAGAAGACGAATTGGTGCTCTACGGCAAATACAAGGCCAAGGTAAGGTCCGGTATCTTAGACCGGTTATCAGACAAACCCCAGGGCAAGTACATCGTAGTAACCGCCATTACCCCTACCCCGCTGGGAGAGGGGAAAACCGTCACCTCCATAGCCTTAGGGCAGGGCCTGGCCAAACTGGGCAAAAAGGTAATAAACACCTTACGTGAGCCCTCTATGGGTCCGGTCTTCGGCATCAAAGGCGGTGCAGCAGGCGGAGGCTATTCCCAGGTAGTACCCATGGAAGACCT